>LUYR01000056.1 GCA_001603335.1 Rhodospirillales bacterium Alpha_05
GGAGAGCGGCAGCACGACGCGGAAGCGGCAGCCGCCTTCGGCGCGGTTTTCCGCGGTGATCCGGCCCCCCATGCCGGTCATCAGACCGAGGCTGATGGACAGCCCGAGGCCGGTGCCCAGGCCTTCGGTCTTGCGGGTGAAGAACGGGTCGAAGAGGTGGGGCATGTCTTCGGCGCGGACGCCGGTGCCGGTGTCGGTGATCTCGATCCGCGCGATCCGGCCGCCGTCGCGCCCGGTGTCGGCGGCGAGGGTGACCTCGATCCGGTCCGGCGGGCCGGGGTGGAGGGTGCGGCGCTCGACGATCGCGTCGACGGCGTTGCGCAACAGGTTGATCAGCACCTGCTCGAGCTGGCGGCGATGGCCGAGGGCGGCGAGCACGCCCGCGGGCTTGTCGAAGGCAAGCGCGATGGCGAGCCCGGAGCATTGCGGCGCCATCAGCGCCAGCGCGGATTCGATCGCGGCGCCGATGGCGAAGCTCTTCCGCGGTCCGGCGTCGCGGCGGCTGAACGCCTGCATGTAGTCGATGGTCTCGCGCAGGCGGTCGGACTGCGCGCCGATGGTTTCGAACTTCGTCTTGATCGTCTCGGCGTCGCCGTCGTCGAGGGAGAGCAGCGCGCTTTCCGCCGAGAGGCGGATGACGTTCAGCGGCTGGCTGATTTCGTGCGCCAGCGAGGCCGACATTTCACCCAGCAACGCCAGCTTCGAGGCATGGCGCAGGGCTTCTTCCATTTGGCGCTGCTCGGTGATGTCCTCGACGATGAGGAGGTAGCCGCGGCCGACCTCGCCGATCCGCGACAGCACGATCCGCGCGTGGCCGAGTTCGGCGCTGCGCTTGAGGCGGCTGGTGCCGTTGATCGCGGTGCGGCCGGTTTCGGCGGCGAGGCGGGCCATCATCTCGGGCAGCGGCGGTTGTGCATCGGGCAGCCAGTCGGTGGCGTCCTCGGGCACCGCCTCGCCCTCGTCGAGCCCGACGATGGCGCGGAACGCCGGATTGACGGTGACCACCGCGCCCGCGGCGTCGAGGGTGAGGATGCCGAACGGGGTGTTTTCGATGATGCCGCGCGAGCGCGCCTCGCTCTGGCGCAGGCGCTCGGTGGCGAGGCGGAGCTGGGTGACGTCGGTGATGATCGCGAACTGCCCGGACGGTACGCCGCCGACGCCCTTGAGCGGCGCCGCCGAGATCAACACGAAGCGCACCTCGCTTTGGCCGCAGGCGAGCGCCACCTCGACCGAGCGCGGCAGCGTCGGCGAGAACAGCGGATCGAGGCGCTTGCGGCTGTCGGGCTTCACCAGTTCTTCGAGCGGCTTGCCGAGCAGCGCCATGTCGCTGCCGCCGAACCACGAGATGAAGCGCGGGTTGGCGAAGACGATGTGGCGGTCGCGGTCGAGCACGATCACGCCTTCGGTGATGGTTTCGACGAGCAGGCGGTAGCGGTATTCGTTTTCGGCGAGCGCGACTTCGCGGGCGCGTTCGGCGGTGATGTCGCGGCAGAGGATCATCCGCCGCCCGCCCTGGGTCTGGGTTTCGCGGATCTCGATGGTTGTGCCGCCGGGCATGCCGATCAGGCAGCACTGCGCGCCGGTGGCGGCGTGGCGGTGGGCAAGCCAGGCTTCGGCGGTGGTGCGGCCGAGCGCGGCGGCGGCCTCGAGATTTTCGATGAAGGTGAGCGACCGCACCAGGGGCATGCCGAACAGGTCCCAGGCGCGCTCGAACGCATGGTTGAAGGCGATGATGCCGTCGTCGGCGTCGAGCAGCAGCACGCCCTCGCTAAAGCTGGCGAAGGCGTCGTGGAGGGCGTCGGAGATCGGGTCGCGGTCGTGGAGCATCGGTCCCCCGGTATGGCGGCCCCACCATAGCACGCCCGGTTGCGGCGGTCATCGTCGTGCCAAAGGAGATGCATCAAGGCGATCAACGACGTATGCTGGTGAGGTGGCGAGTCGCCGCAGAGTTTTCCCGGAGTTTCGCGACAATGACCGACCGTATCACGCCGTTCCCCGGCAAATCCCCCGAGACGCCCGCCGGCGACAAGCCCGGACGGGGCGAGAGCGGTCGGGTGTTGCAGTTCGACCAGGGCGAAGCGACGCCCGCGCCGTCGCCGTCGCTGCACGATACCGACGTGCTGGTGGCGGGGGCCAATCCGCTGCTCAACGCCCTGGCCGCGCTCGCCGAGATCCGCGCCGGTCGCCGCGTCATCGTGGTGCCGTTCGAGGGCGGGGACGAATGGGACTACGACCTCGGCGTCCAGGCGACCTTCCACCGCTTCGTCGATGCCGCCGCCGAGACCCTCTATGCGCTCTCGCCCAGCCGCCGCCTCGACTTCCGCAACACGCCCTTCCCCGACGCCCACTGGGGCCGCCTGTTTCAGCGCCTGCAGGAGCGCCGCCGCCGCATGCTCGATGCCGACGTGCTGCGCCTCGAACCCGGCGTCGGCATCCTCTGGCAGGGCGAATCGCCCGAAGGCCTGCGCCTGATCCTCGGCCGCCCGCCGAAGGCCGAGCCGCTCAGCAGCCGCGCCGAGCTCAATTGCATCCGCGCCGCGTGCTCCGACACCTGGGAATCCGACATTCCGCGCGCAGTGTTCGCCTCCGCGCCGGGGCAGGAGCAGGCGATCCAGGCCGCGGTGCTGGTGCTGACCTCCGACGTCGTGCCCGGCCTGCCCGCCACCTCGCTCAGGATCAAGCGCCTGGGTTCGGCGCGCGGCCCCTACCTCGACGCGGCGCAGAAGGGCGACCGTGCCTTCGACGACGTGCTCGAGGCGATCCGCGCGGTGGCGCACCCGGAAATCTAGTCGTCGTCGCCCGGCAGCCCGAGGCTTTCGCGGATCTTTCGCTCCACCTCCGGGTCCATTTCGGGCGGCGTCGCGGCGACCCCCTTGCCGAGGGCGTCGACCAGGGTTTCGAGCGCCTCGAGGCGGCCGTTGAGCTTGTATTCGCCCGAGATCGCGTGCCACGGCGCGTGCTTGGTGTGGGTCTTCTCGAACATTTCCGCGATCGCGTCCTCGTAGTCGCCGCGCTTGTCGCGGTTGCGCACGTCCTCGAGGGTGAGCTTCCAGCGTTTGTGGGGTTTCTTCAGGCGCTCGGCGAAGCGCCTGAGCTGCTCCTCGGGCGAGATGTGGATGAACATCTTCACCAGCCGCACGCCGTCGTCGGTGAGCATTTCCTCGAAGGCGTTGATCTCGTCGTAGGCGCGCTTCCACTCCGGCTTTTTCGCGAAGCCCTCGACCCGCTCCACCAGCACCCGGCCGTACCACGAGCGGTCGAAGATCGCGATGTCGCCCTTGAGCGGCAGCTTGGTCCAGAAGCGGTAGAGGTAGTGCTTGCCCTGGTCGTCGGGATTGGGCGCGGCGATCGACCAGGCGTAGCAGTGGCGCGGATCGAGGCGCTCGTTGATGCGCCGGATCGCGCCGCCCTTGCCCGCCGCGTCCCAGCCCTCGAACAGCACGATCGCGCGCCGACCCTCGGCGACGTAGCGCTGTTGCAACGACAGCAGTTTCAACTGCAAGGCTCCGAGCCGATGTTCGTAGGTCTCGACCGTGTCGATGCGTTTGTCGAGGTCGACGGCATCGAGACGAGGGGTTTTCTTGGGGGACATCGGGCTCTCCTTGAGGGCGGTTCGCCAGGGGTGGTTTCGCGGGTGGGCAGGGAAAATCCCGGCAATAATCTTACCGTGAATATTTGGCATTTTCGCTCAGGACGCACTAGATTTGACCGGGTAAGTGTGACAAACACTCAAGGGCTGGAAAACGGTTTGTGGGGCCTACCCCCAATGCGTTGCAACCCCAGCGCTTTCGTGTGAGATTCCTTGCGGGCGCGTGCCCGCCGCCGCGGCGCTGCGCCGAAGGCCGGCGGCCGTCCGATTTGTCGGTTTTCGCGGTTTCGCCGCGTCATCAGAGCCTGCGCATCAGCGGGCAAACAATTTAGGAGGAAGGACTATGGCGGTTCGGGTAGCGATCAACGGTTTCGGCCGTATCGGGCGGTTGGTTTTCCGCGCCCTGGTGGAATCCGGTCGTAGCGACATCGAGGTGGTCGCGATCAACGATCTCGGCTCCGCCGCCGACAACGCCCACCTCGTCAAGTACGATTCGGTCCATGGCCGTCTCGCCGAAGACGTCACCGTCGCGGGCGACGTGATGACCGTCGGCCACCGCAAGATCAAGGTGGTGGCGCAGCGCGATCCGTCGCAGCTGCCGTGGAAGGACCTGGGCGTCGACATCGCCTTCGAGTGCACCGGCATCTTCACCGACCGCGAAAAGGCGAAGGTTCACCTCGACGCCGGCGCGAAGCGCGTCCTGGTGTCCGCGCCGTCGAACGGCGCCGACCTCACCGTGGTCTACGGCGTCAACCACGACAAGCTGACCAAGGACCACCTCGTGGTCTCCAACGCCTCGTGCACCACCAACTGCCTCGCGCCGGTCGCCTACGTCCTGCACAAGGCGTTCGGCGTCGAGCACGGCTTCATGACCACGGTGCACTCGTACACTGGCGACCAGAACGTCGTCGACACCCTGCACAAGGACCTGCACCGCGCCCGCGCCGCCGCGCTCTCGATGATCCCGACCACCACCGGCGCGGCCAAGGCCGTCGGCCTGGTGCTGCCGGAACTGAAGGGCAAGCTCGACGGCTCCTCGATCCGCGTGCCGACCCCGAACGTGTCGATGATCGACTTCAAGTGCGTGCTGAAGCGCTCGGTCACCGCCGAGGAAGTCAACGCCGCGATCAAGGCTGCTGCCGAAGGCGAGCTCAAGGGCGTTCTCGCGGTCAACGACCGTCCGCTGGTCTCGGTCGACTTCAACCACAACCCGGCGAGCTCGACCTTCGATCTCGGCGAGACCAAGGTGATCGACGGCACCTTCGTGCGCGTCCTCTCCTGGTACGACAACGAGTGGGGCTTCTCGAACCGCATGCTCGATACCGCTGCGGCGATCGCGAAGCTGATCTAAGAAACCGGCTGACGCGTCCGCCCGCGCTCCCTCTCGGGGTGCGGGCGGCGCGGCGCTGCAATCGGGGGAATATCCTATGGCTTTCAAGACGCTCGACGATCTCGACGTGCGCGGCAAGACGGTGTTCGTGCGCTCCGATCTCAACGTTCCGGTGAAGGACGGCAAGGTCACCGACGCGACTCGCATCGTGCGCTCCGCCTCCACCATCGAAGACCTGCTGAAGGCGGGCGCCGCGGTGATCGTCGCTTCCCATTTCGGCCGCCCCAAGGGCGTCGATCCGGTGTTCTCGCTCGAGCCGGTGGTCGCGCCGCTCTCCGAGGCCCTCGGCGGCAAGCCGGTGAAGTTCGCCTCCGATTGCGTCGGCCCGGTCGCCGAAGCCGCCGCCAAGGCGCTGAAGCCGGGCGAGGTGCTGCTGCTCGAGAACCTCCGCTTCCACCCCGAGGAAGAAAAGAACGAGCCGAATTTCGTCGCCGCGCTGTGCAAGCTCGCCGACGTTTACGTCAACGACGCCTTCTCCTCCGCGCATCGCGCCCACGCCTCGACCGAGGGCATGGCGCACCATCTTCCCGCCGCCGCCGGCCGCCTGATGCAGGCCGAGCTGGAGGCGCTCGAGAAGGTGCTGGAGAAGCCCGAGCGTCCGGTCGCCGCGATCGTCGGCGGCGCCAAGGTCTCGACCAAGCTCGACCTTCTCGGCAACCTCGTGTCGCGCGTCGACGTGCTGGTGATCGGCGGCGCGATGGCCAACACCTTCCTCGCCGCCCAGGGCATCGACGTGGGCAAGTCGCTGTGCGAGCACGAGATGAAGGACACCGCCCTCGAGGTGCTGAAGACCGCCGAAGCCAAGGGCTGCGCGGTGATCCTGCCGACCGACGTGGTGGTCGCCGCGGCGTTCGCCGCCGGTGCGCCGTCCAAGGTGGTGGCGGCCGACGCCGTGCCCGCCGACCAGATGATCCTCGACATCGGCCCGGTCTCGGTGCGCACCGTGGTCAACCGCCTTGCCGAGTGCAAGACCCTGCTCTGGAACGGCCCGTTCGGCGCGTTCGAGATCAAGCCGTTCGACGCCGGAACCAACGGCGTGGCGCGCGGCGCGGCCGACCTCACCAAGAAGGGCGTGCTGGTTTCGGTGGCGGGCGGCGGCGATACGGTTTCCGCACTTGCCAACGCGGGTGTGGTTGATACCCTCTCCTATGTGTCGACGGCGGGCGGCGCGTTCCTCGAATGGCTCGAGGGCAAGACCCTGCCGGGCGTCGCCGCGCTCGGCTGAGCGCGCCAAGACCACGGCGGCGAGGGAGACGGATCGGAATTGACCACCTGTGATACCGACGCCTTCGCCGCCATGGCTGCCCGCCTGGAGGGCACGAATGTCAGCCCCCAGACCTTCCTCGCGACGGACTACCTCAATCACTTCAACGAAGTGGTGATGCTGCTCGGAATGCTTGCGGACATGCCCGAGATGTTCGAGGACGTCGCGGCGTGGGCGCCCAAGTCCTACGTCGACCACTTCCGCGACAGCAGCATCGCCGACCGCGAAATCGCAGTGGAAGCCTATGCCCTCGCGCCCGAGCGTTACCGCCGCCCGTTCGACGACACCATCGCCCAGGCGGAGAAGGTGGTCGCCCAGGCGGTGGCGCTGATCGGCCCGGCGATCGAGGCCGAGGACTCGGAGCGCGTCGCTGCGATCGGTGCGAGCGCGTCGCAGATTCTGCAGAAGCTGATCGACGTCGCCTCCGGAATCATTCACGGTTCGGAGAAGGGGATGTCGCAGGCGGAAATCGACATCGTCATCGGCGACCCCTGACTCGCCACGGGATTGCCCTGAATCCCCCCATTCCTTAGAAATCCGACAAAAAATAGTCGCCTGCGATGCGCGGGAGGGCGTCATTCGCGGTTGTCGGCGCATAGGCGTTTGGCTACACTGCGGCGGGTGGAGTTCCGGGCGCGGGGGGCATGTGCCGGTTTGGGGCTTCTTTTCAGGGATTATTCCAGCAATACCACTTCGGAGCGGGCGATACGCTCGGGGATCATACAAAAAGGTAGTTCGCGACGATGGCCTTCTCGCAAATTCGTGCTTTGTTGATGGGCTCAGCCCTGCTTCTCGGCGGCTGCTCCTTCACCTCCGATTCACTTTTCCCGTCGTTGGGGTCAGGGGACACTTCCGACAGCGCCGCGAGCTCCGAGATTCAGCAGGGCCCGGTGCTCGGCACGACCAACTTCGAACCGGCGCCGGTCACGCCCGGTTCGCCGACCGGCACCTACGTCGGCAAGAAGGTGCAGGCGTTCCGCGGCGATCTCAGCGCGCTCAAGACCATCGTTGGACAGCACAACGCCACGCTCCAGAGCCTGCGCAACCAGACCTCGCGTAGCGCGGCCCAGTACCACGAAGTCGTCGGCGCGATCACCGCGCGCCTCCAGGTCGGCTCCACCCCGGGTAACCCGATCCTCGTCGCCAATCTGCGCCGCGCGCAGGAGTTGATGAACGGCATGAGCGCCGACGTCGCGAAGCTTAACCAGCTCTCCGCCGACGTTTCCTCCGACTCCGCGATGGCCGCCTATCTCCTCGACTCGATCCGCTCCTCCTACGCCCTCTCCGGTGCGATCGAGGAAGATCACCGCCAGTTGCGCGTGCTCGAGGACGACACCAACCAGACCGTGGTGCTGATCGACCGCCTGTCGAAGGAACTGAATGCCGACGCCGCGCGTCAGCAGCAGTACGTCGCGGGCGAACGCGCCAACCTCAACGTCCTCTCGGCCTCGGTGCAGAGCGGCCAGCTCTACGGCACCGGCGCCTCGGCGCTGTCGATGCGCCCGACCTCGGGCTCCGACATGGGCGTGAGCCGCGCCGCGCCGATGGACATCACCGAGCGCCGCCCGCTGGTGGTGATTCGCTTCGACCGCGCCAACGTGCCCTACGAGCAGGCGTTGTACCAGTCGGTCAACCAGGCCCTCGAGCGCAACCCGAACGCCCACTTCGACCTCGTCGCGGTGTCGCCGGCCCAGGTTTCGCCCGGCCAGACCGCGCTCGGCTCCAACGCCGCGCGCCGCAATGCCGAGGCGGTGATGCGCTCGCTCGCGGGCATGGGCCTGCCGGCCGACCGCGTCGATCTCTCCGCCACCACCAGCGCCCAGGCCCACTCCAACGAGGTTCATCTCTACCTGCGTTGACCTCGGGCTGCGAAAACGCTAATCAGACGACGTGAAAACGGTGCCCTCGGGCACCGTTTTCGTTATCTTGACGGATCGCGCGTGTTCGCACCGCACCAGAACCATCACCGAAAAGGACGACAACCTTGGCGGACAAGGATTACACCGGCAGCCGGTACATGGGGATCTCGTGGGACATGTTTCACCGCGACGCCCGTGCGCTGGCGGCGAAACTGATGACGAAGGGCCCGTTCAACGGCATCGTCGCGATCACCCGCGGCGGCCTCGTGCCGGCGGCGGTGGTCGCCCGCGAGCTCAACCTGCGCCTTGTGGAGACCCTTTGCGTGTCGAGCTACGACGACCGCACCCAGGGCTCGGCGACGATCCTGAAGCGCCCCGAGGGCGACGGCAGCGGTCTTTTGGTGATCGACGACCTCGTCGATTCCGGCCGCACCGGCAAGCTCGTGCGCGAACTGCTGCCGAAGGCCTACTTCGCCACCGTCTACGCCAAGCCGCAGGGCCGCGAGGTGGTCGACGACTTCGTCGTCGGCGTCGATCAGGGCATCTGGTTGCTGTTCCCCTGGGACGCGGACTTGCAGCCTGCGCCGCCGCTGGTGGCGGGCGGCTGAGGTCGTCGATTCGGGTTCCGCGGAGATGTCGGAAAAATGACGTCCGACCGCGGAAAAAGTGCTTGCATCCGATTGGGCGCATTGGTACATAAGCGCCTCACCGATTGCGGGGGTGTAGCTCAGCTGGTTAGAGTGCCGGCCTGTCACGCCGGAGGTCGCGGGTTCGAGCCCCGTCACTCCCGCCAC
>LUYR01000057.1 GCA_001603335.1 Rhodospirillales bacterium Alpha_05
GATCCGCACCCACGGCCTGCTCGAAGGCCGCGCGGTCGCGGCGCGGGTCGCCGAATTGCTGGAGAGCGTCGGCCTGCCGCCCGCCCACGCCACGCGCTACCCGCACGAGTTCTCCGGCGGCCAGCGCCAGCGCGTCTGCATCGCCCGCGCGCTCGCCTGCAACCCCAAGCTGATCATCGCCGACGAGGCGCTCTCCGCCCTCGACGTCTCGGTCCAGGCGCAGATCGTCAATCTATTCATGGAGCTCCAGGAGCGCCACGCGCTCTCCTACCTGTTCATCAGCCACGACATGTCGGTGGTCGAACGGATCAGCCATCGCGTCGCGGTGCTCTACCTCGGCCAGGTGGTCGAGCAGGGCAGCCGCGCCCAGGTGTTCGAGACCCCGGCCCATCCCTACACCCGCCGCCTGCTGTCGGCGGTGCCCACGGCAGACCCGACACGCCGCCGTGCCCACGTTTCCCTCGAAGGGGAAATCCCGAGCCCGATCCGCAAGGCCGGAGACGAGCCCGAAATCCTGACGCACCGGGAAATCGCCCCCGGCCACCTGGTGGCGGGCGCGGCCTGACAACCCTAGGAGATCACCAGACATGAAGCGACAGACCATGCAGTCGGTTTTGATGGCGGCGACCATCGCGAGCGGTCTTCTCGTCGGGGTTCCCGCGTTCGCGGCGGGCACCCTCACCGTCTCCTCGCCGCAGGATCCGGGCAGCTGGGACCCGATCGACACCTTCCTGATCAACTGGGCGTCGGTCTCCACCAACATCTACGACGGCCTCACCTATCGCGGCCCGGACATGAAGCTGGTGCCCGCGCTGGCCACCAAGTGGGAAGAGCTGGACGACGGCAAGCGCATCCGCTTCACCCTCCGGAAAGGCGTCACCTTCCACGACGGCGAGCCCTTCGACGCCGACGCGGTGAAGTTCACCTTCGACCGCCTGCTCGGCGACGAAGGCAAGAAGGGACCGCAGCGCGCCAACTATTCGGTGATCGACAAGGTCGAGGTGATTTCGCCCGACGTCGTCGACTTCCACCTTTCCGCCCCCGACCCGGTGTTGCTCACCAAGCTCGCGGGCTACGGCGCGATGATCGTGCCGCCGAAGTACATCACGGAAAAGGGCGACGACTACTTCAACGCCCACCCGGTCGGCACCGGGCCGTTCAAATTCGTCTCCTACGAGCCCAAGATCGGCATCAAGCTCGAAGCCTATCCGCAGCATTGGGGCGGCGCGCCGAAGCTCGACAAGCTCGAATACCGCTTCATCGCCGAGCCCGCCACGGCGGTCGCCGAGCTCCAAGCCGGGCGCGTCGACATCGTGATTCCGCCGACCATCCCGGTGGGCATGCTGCCGACCATCGCGGGCGACGCCAAGCTCAAGGTGGTGAGCGTCGCCGGTCCGGGCGTCGACGCCCTGCGCTTCAACCCCAAGTCCGGCATCACCAAGGACGAGCGGGTGCGCCGCGCGCTGATCATGGCGGTCGACCGCGACACCATCATCAAGACCATCCTCGCCGGGCAGGCCGAGCCGATCGCGAGCTTCCAGGGCGCGCGCTCGTTCGGCTACGACCCGTCGATGAAGCCCCTGCCGTTCGACCCGAAGCAGGCCAAGGCCTTGCTCAAGGAAGCCGGGGTGAAGCCGGGCGCGACGGTGCAGATCGACGTGCGCGGCAACGACGCGACGATGATCGAGGTCGCCCAGGCGGTTTCGGCCTATCTCGGCGCGGTCGGCGTCACCGCGACGATCAAGACCTACGAAACCAACGTGCTCCTCAACGACATCATCCCGGCGGGCAAAACCGGCGAGATGTTCCAGCAGAAGTGGGGCGGCTGGACCTTCGACTACGACAACACCGCGTATGCGATGTATCACACCGGGCAGAAGTGGAACCCCTACGACAGCGACCCGAAGCTCGACGCGATGCTCGAATCCCAGCGGTCGATCACCGACCGCGCCAAGCGCGAGCAGATCCTCCAGCAGATCGCCCACTACGTCGCCGACCGCGTGCTCGAAATGCCGCTCTACAACAGCAACGCGATCTACGGCGTCAACAAGCGGGTGAAGAACTTCGAGCCCGCGCCGGACAACCGCATGCGCCTCAGCGGCGTCAGCGTCGAATAACCACGCATCCGTCGCCGCCCCGGATCCCCGGGGCGGCGCAGTCTTGCAAAAGGACCAGCCGGTGGCGGGATTTCTGCTCAAACGCTTCGCCCTCGCGATCTTCGTGATGATCGTGGTGACGCTCGTGGTGTCGTTCGCGATCCGCATGACCGGCGATCCGGCGCTGATGCTGGCGCAGGGCTCGGGTTCGGTGACCGAGGAAGACCTGGTGCGCATCCGCGAGGGCCTCGGCCTCAACCAGTCGTTCGCGGCACAGTACTTCGCCTTCCTCAAGGGCCTGCTGACCTTCGATTTCGGCCGCAGCTTCCTCGGCGGCACCCCGGTTTCGCTGCTGATCGCCTCGGCCCTGCCCGCGACGCTCGGCCTCGCCTTCGCCTCCCTCGCGGTGTCGATCGTGATCTCGATCCCCTTGGGCATCGCCGCCGCGGTGCATCGTGGCCGCTGGCCGGATCAGGCGATCCGCATCCTCTCCCTCGTCGGGTTGTCGTTCCCCAACTTCTGGCTCGCGACGATGCTGGTGCTGCTCTTCGCCATCGTCGTCAACTGGCTGCCGCCGTCGGGCATGGAGGGCTGGCAGAGCTTCGTCATGCCCGCCGCGACCATGGGGATCATCCTCACCGCCACCAACGTCCGCCTGGTGCGCACCGCGATGCTCGATATCCTCGGCTCGCAGTTCATCATGGTGACGCGCGCCAAGGGCCTGAGCGAGCGGGTGGTGCTCTACAAGCACGCGCTTCGCAACTGCGCCATCCCGCTCATCACCTACTTCGGCCTGCAATTCGGCGGATTGCTCGGCGGCATCGTCGTGGTCGAGCGGGTGTTCAACTGGCCGGGGATGGGCACCCTCGCCTTCGACGCCATCGGCGCGCGCGACTATCCGGTGCTCCAGGCGGTGATCTGCGTGCTCTCGCTGCTCATCGTTCTCGTCAATCTCGCGGTCGACATCGCCTATGGCCTGATCGACCCGCGCATCCGCACGGAGTGAGCCGATGCGCTTCCGCAGCCTCGAATTCATCTTGGGCGCGATCCTCGTCGGCGGCATGGGCCTCGCGATCCTGCTCTCCGGCCTGCTCTTCCCCGACGGCGGCGAGGGGATCAACCTGATGGCCCGCCTCACCCATCCCTTCGTCACCGCCGCCCACCCCCTCGGCACCGATCCGCTCGGCCGCGACGTGCTGGCGCGGGTGATCGTCGGCGGCAAGATTTCGCTCAAAGTCGGGGCGTTCTCGGTGGCGGGCGCGGTGGTGGTGGGCGTGGTGATGGGCCTGGTCTCGGGCTACTACCGCGGCATATGGGACGTGATCGTGATGCGCTTCGCCGACGTGCAACTGGCGCTCCCCTTCATCCTGATGGCGATCACCTTCATCGCCATCGTCGGCAGCGGCCTCACCAACACCATCATCCTGTTGATCGTCTCGCAATGGGTGCAATACGCGCGGCTGGTGCGGGGCTCGGTGCTGGCGCTGCGCGAGCGCGAGTTCATTTTGGCCGCCCGCGCGATCGGGGTGAAGGACTGGGCGATCCTGTTCCGCCACCTGCTGCCCAACCTCATCGGCCCGGTGATCGTGCTGATGACCTTGAACGTCGCCAACAACATTCTTTTGGAAAGCAGCCTCACCTTCCTCGGCCTCGGCGTCGACCCGATGATCCCGAGCTGGGGCGGAATGCTTGCCGATGGCCGCACCTACCTTCAGAATGCTTGGTGGGTCAGCGTGTTTCCGGGTTTGGCGATCCTTCTCACGGTACTGGGTCTCAATCTTCTCGGCGACTGGCTGCGGGACAGCCTCGACCCCACCGGGAGGACATCGCGATGACCCAACCCCTGCTCGAACGCAGTTTCCCCTCCACCCTCGACGCCCTGGTCAAGGAATTCAGCGAAAAACCGGGTTCCCGTCTTGAAGCCTGGGTGTTCGCCGACGTCGCCAGCCGCCGCGCCGCCGAAGCCGAGCTCAAGGCCAAGGGCGTCGAAGCGCGCATCCGCTCGGCGTTCAAGCCGCTGGTGCACGCGTTCCTCGAAGACATCCCCACCGACGAAATCGCGATCGCCCGAGTCGCCTATCCGCAGCATCCCGGCTGCCTGCCCGGTCGCTTCCTCGTCGAGGCGTACCCCCTCGCAGGCCTGCTGCCCGAGGCCGAGGTGCGCTTCAGCGCCGGCACCGAAACCCCGTTCACCTACGAACTCACCCTCACCGACACCCACGGCCACACCGACGAGATCCGCGTCTTCGCTCCCAATCACGAGCACACCGACGCGGTCGGCGAGCCGCAGGTTTCCCCCACCGGCTGGCTGCGCGCCACCCTGCCCGACGGCACCAGCCGCGACGAACGCCTGGAAACCGACGTCGAGCGCCTCTACGCGGCGGCGGTCGCGGCGGCGGCGGAGTGGGAAGCGCCGGAAGACGGCTTCAACCAGTTGCGCGTCGCCGCCACCCTGCCCTGGCCCGACCAACCGCTCGGCGTCGGCGACGAGGCGATCCGCTACGGCGAAATCCTCCACGAAGACCTGTATTTCTCGCTGCTCGAAGTCTTCCAGACCCAATCCGGCCTGAGCCTCGGCGATCGCACCCTCCAGCCCGGCCAGATCGCCCCGGCGATCGCGATCATCCCCGGCGCGCCCAAGGTGCGGGTGAGCGTGCGCGCGCTGTCCAACGCCGAGGCGGAAGGCCCGGCGCAGGACCTCGCCGCACCGCAAGAACCCCTGCCGCCCGCGCAGGTCGCCGCCGAACTCGCCAAGGTCGGCGGCAGCGCCTTCGGCGCGGCGACGGTGAGCGGCCGGGAGGTCTGGGGTCGCTATATTTCCGGCACCGACGCGGCGGTGATGATCTCGGGCGGCCAGCACGCCAACGAACCCTCGGGCATCGTCGGCGCGTTGCGCGCGGCGCAGGCGCTGGCCCAGCAGGACGGCGCGCACTTCACCGTCCACCCGCTCGAAAACCCGGACGGCTACGCCCTCTATCGCGAGCTCATCGCCCTCTCGCCCGGCCAGATGCTGCACGGCGCGCGCTACACCGCCCTCGGCGACGACCTCGAATACCGCGCCACCCAACCGCGCTACGAATCCGAAATCCGCGACCGCGCCCGCGCCCTCGCCGCCCCCAACTTCCACATCAACCTGCACGGCTACCCGGCGCACGAGTGGAGCCGCCCGTTCACCGGCTACGTGCCGCGCGGCTTCGCGATGTGGATGCTGCCGCGCGGGTTGTTCTTCATCCTCCGCCACCACTCCGCCTGGAGCGGCGCGGCGGAGCGCCTGATCGACAAGGTCACCCGCCGCGTCGGCGCGGCGCTGCCCGAGGTGCTGGAGCTGACCGCGCGCCAACGCAAGCTCGCCCACCCCCACGCGTCGGAGCCGGGGACCCGGGTGGTGAACGGTTTCTGCTGCCAGATCTCGGTGGACGACGCGATGCCGACGCCGTTGAAGCTCACCACCGAATACCCCGACGAAAGCCTGCGCGGTCCCGCCTTCGCCCTCGCCTGCAAGGCGCAGGAGGAAACCACGCTGGCGGCCTACGAGGCCTATCAGAAGATCGTCGGGTAACGCCTCAGCGCGAGGTGGCGATGCCGATGCCGAAGGCGACGAACAGCGCCCCGGTGACGCGCTCGATCGCGCGGCGCGCCCGCATGTAGCGCGCCCGGATCGCCTCGAGGCCGAAGCTCCAGCACAGCAGGCCGTACCAGACGCCCGAGATCGTCACCATCAGCGCGATCGCGGTCAGCCCGGCGGACAGCGGCGCCTCGCGCGGCATCGTCGCGGCGAAGATCGTGGCGACGAACGCACCGCTCTTGGGATTGGAAAGCTGGGTCATCAGGCCGCGGCGGAACGCCCGCCAACGCGACCGCCGCCCGAACTCCAGCGGATCGCCCATCGGCACCGCCTTCTTCAGCAGCAGGCGCGCGCCGAGATAAACGATGTACGCGCCGCCCGCGATCTTGAGGCCGAGGTAGACCCACGGCGCACTGCTGAACAGCAACCCCACGCCGAAGTACCCCGCCGCGCCCCACATCGCGGTGCCGACGAGAACCCCGCCGACCGTCCAGGCCGCGACGCGGCGCGAGCTATCCAGCACCGAGCCGGTGATCAGCAACACGTTCGGCCCCGGCGTCGCCACCGCAACCAACCACAACGCCGCAAACGCCACCACCGATGTCATCGAGCCCACCTCGCGAAAAGCCGGAGAATCCTGATGTGAACCGGTCGCTCTTCGGCGTCAAGCGGCCTCGACAGGCCTCGGCCATCGGCTTAGCCTGAATCCACCGAGACACCAGGGGGAACCACCATGACCGAAGACCCGTACGTCCTCAGGGAAACCACCAACGGCATCGCCACCCTCACCCTCAACCGGCCGCAGGCGCGCAACGCCCTCTCGCTGCCGATGCTCGAAGCCATCGCCGCCGCGCTCAAGGCGGTCGCCGCCGACGCGAACGCCCGCGTCGTGGTGATCAAAGGCTCCGGCCCCGCCTTCTGCGCCGGGCACGACCTGAAGGAAATGCAGGCGCAATCCTTCGACCGCGCCTACGCCAACCGCCTGTTCTCGCTCTGCGGCGAAGTGATGGAAACCGTCGTCACCCTCGCCAAGCCGGTGATCACGCAAGTCCACGGCATCGCCACCGCCGCCGGGTGCCAACTCGTCGCCAGCTGCGACCTCGCCATCGCCGCCGCCGGAACCCGCTTCGCCACGCCGGGGGTCAACATCGGCCTGTTCTGCTCCACGCCGATGGTCGCCCTCACCCGCGCCGTCGCGCCCAAGCACGCGCTCCACATGCTCCTCACCGGCGACGCCATCGATACCGAAGCCGCCTTCCGCATCGGCCTGATCAACGAAATCGCCGCACCGGAAGCCCTCGACGCCAAAGTCGCCGAACTCGCCGCCAAACTCGCGAGCAAATCCCCCCTCACCCTCGCCATGGGCAAACGCGCCTTCCAACGCCAGGCCGACCTGCCGCTCGCCGACGCCTACGCCTATACCGCCAAGGTGATGACCGACAACCTCCAGGCCCACGACGCCCAGGAAGGCATCTCCGCGTTCATCGACAAACGCCACCCGGAGTGGACGGGGGCATAAAAAAGGCCAGGGCTCTGCCCTGGACCCGCGAGGGGACTCGGTCCCCTCGACCCCATTACTGGTTTTTGCGCGGAGCGCGATAAATCCTTCACGCGGCGTGACGGTTGATAGCCGCTTCGCGGCGAAAAACGAAAGGGGTCTGGGGCCTAAGGCCCCAGCGGGCCCGGGCAGCGCCCGGACCTTACCCCACCGCGAGCACCGACATCGTGCCGTCGTGGAAGTGCCAGACGACGTCCTGGCGCAGGGGTTCGGCCATGGCCTGGTCGGCGGGGAGCCCGGTGTAGACCGAGCGCAGCACGCGGCCGAGCATGCCGTGAGCGACGGCGATCACCGGTTGGTGCTGTTCGGCGAGCCAGGCGCGCACCCGCGCGGCGACGGCGTCGAAGCGTTCGCCATCGGGGGAGCGGAAGCCCCAGCCGTGTTCCGAGACGCCGTCGACGAGGGCGGGATAGGCGGCGCGGATTTCGGTGCTGGTCAGGCCTTCCCAGGAGCCGAGGGCGACTTCGCTGAGGCGGGGGTCGAGGGTGATCGGGCCGAGGGCGACCTGTTCGCCGAGGATCGCGAGGGTGGCCTGGACCCGGCCGAGCGGGCTGGCCGCGACCGGCAGTCCGGCGAGGCCGAGGGTGGCGAGGAGCTGCCCGGTGCGCCGCGCCTGTTCGCGGCCGAGCGGGGTGAGCGGCGAATCCCGCTGGCCCTGGATGCGGGAATCCCGGTTCCATTCGGTTTCGCCGTGGCGAATCAGGTAGATTTCCGCGCGCATCGGCTCCGCTCCTTCCGCCCGCGTCACCGCGACACCGCCCAGGTGGTGAAGCCTGGGAGATAGGTGACCAGCATCAGCACCAGCAGCATGATCATCCAGAACGGCACGAACGCGCGCGTCAAGCGCCCCATCGGGACGCCGGAGATATTGCTGGCGACATACATCGCCGTGCCCACCGGCGGGGTGAGCAGGCCGATGGTCAGGTTGATCACCATCAGCAGGCCGAACTGCACCGGGTGCACGCCCAGGGTGACGGTCACCGGGTAGAGGATCGGCGCGAGCAGCATGATCGCCGGGCCGCTGTCGAGGAACATCCCGGCGACCAGGAGCAGGGCGTTGATCAGCAGCAGCAGCAGGTATTTGTTCTCGGTGATCGAGAGCAGCACGCGGGTGATGTGCTGGGGGATCTGCTCGCTCGAGAGCAACCAACCGAACAGCGAGGTGGCGGCGATGATGGTGGCGATCGTCGCGGTGCCGATCGCCGCTTCCATGCAGATGTAGGGGATCTTGGCGACGGTGATTTCCTTGTAGACGAACAGGCCGACGAGGAAGGCGTAGACCGAGATCACCGCGCCGCCTTCGGTGGGGGTGAAGATGCCGCCGCGGATGCCGCCGATGATGATCACCGGCATCAGCAGCGCCCAGATCGCGTCCTTGAACCGCCGCCACTTCTCCGCGCCGGCGACCCGGCCTTCGGTGGGATAGCCCTCCTTGACCGCGAAATAGTAGGAGTAGGCGAGGAAGCCCAAGCCGATCAGCACGCCCGGCGCGATCGCGGCGACGAACAGGTCGCCGATCGAGGCCTGGGTGGTGACGCCGTAGATGATGATCGCGATCGAGGGCGGAATGATCAGGCCGATGCTGCCCGAGCAGGCGACCAGCGCGGCGGAGTAGCTGTCCGAGTACTTCCGCTTTTTCATCTCGGGGATCATCACCGAGCCGAGCGCCGCGACGTCGGCAACGCCCGAGCCCGAGATGCCGCCGAGGATGATGCCGCTGATCGACACCACGTGGCCGAGACTGCCGCGAATGCCGCCGACGAACGCGAGGGTGAAGCTGATGATGCGGCTGGTGATGCCGCCGTGGCTCATCAGCGAGCCCGCGAGCATGAACAGCGGAATCGCCATCAGCGGGAAGGAATCCACCGCGGTGAACATCCGCTGCGCGAACACCGCGATCGGATAGTTGTTGTAGGCGATCGCGCCGAGCGACGCGAGCGCGAGGCCGAAGCCCACCGGCAACCCGAGGAACAGGAAAACCGCGAACCCGCCGAACAGGACCAATCCGAGCATGGGTTATCCCTCCTGCTTGGCGGTCGCCGACAGCCACAGCGCGCGCAATGAGAAATAGAGGAGCAGCAAGCCGCTGATCGGCTCGACGACGTAGACCAGCGCCATCGGGATATCGAGCGCGGAGCTGCGCTGGCGCATCCCGAATTCGAGCAGGCGGACGCCGCTGATCAAAAGCGCCGAGGCCAGCACCACCACCAGAACGCCGTTGACCAGTTCGAGGACGCGGCGCGGCGTGCGCGTCAGCGTCTTGGTCAAGAGGTCGAGCGCCACGTGGGAGCCGGACTTGAACGCCGCCGCGAGGCCGAGGAAAGAGATCCAGACGAAGATGTAGCGCCCGACCTCCTCGGACCAGCTCAGCGACTGGTGCATGACGTAGCGCGCGACCACCTGGGCGAAGATCACGCTCATCATTCCGAACATCAGAATTCCGCACGCCCAGAGCAGGCCGACGTGCAGGATCTCGTCGAATTTCTTCAAGATCGCCACTCCCAAAAGGCAGACCGCACCGCCGCCGCGCTCCCGCACGGCGGCGGCGGAACGATTATCGGCCGAGCGCGTCGAGAATGCGCTTGTAGAGAGCCGGGTCGACGGTCTTGGCGAAGTCGGCGTGTGCGGTGCGGGCCGCCTTCGCGAGTTCCGCCTTGTTCGGGTGGGTGACCTGGAGTCCGCCCTTCTTCATGGTTTCGAGAATTTCGTTGGTCTTGTCGAGGACCAGCTTGTTCTCGTAGGCGGTCGCGGCGGCGGCGGCCTCGGAGACGATCTTGCGCTGCGCGTCGGTGAGGGACTTCCAGCGCACGTCGCTCATCGCGATGGTGACGTATTCGAACTTGTGGTCGGTGATCGCGATATACTTCTGCACTTCGTGGATGCGCCCGCCGTAGATGAACGGGATCGGGTTTTCCTGGGCTTCGATCACGTTCTGCTCAAGGCCGGTGTAGACCTCGCTCCACGCCATCGGCGTCGGGTTCGCGCCCATCGCGCGCCAGGTGGTGACCATCGCCGGAATCTCGGGCACGCGAATCTTCAGGCCCTTGATGTCGGCAAGGCCGTTGATCGGCTTGTTCGAGGTGACCTGCCGCGGGCCGCGATCCCACCAGTTGAGAACCCGGACACCGGAGGACTTCAGCACGTTGGCGGCGATCTCGTCGCCGATCGGGCCGTGGATCACCTTGGTGAATTCTTCCTGCGAGTCGAACAGGTAGGGAAGTTCGAGAAGCTGGATGGTCTTTTCGAAGTTGCCGAGGACGCCCGCGATCAGGCCGAAGTCCACGGTGCCCATCTGCATGCCCTCGACCAGGTCGCGGTCGCCGCCGAGAGTCGAGTTCGGGAACACCATCAGCGTGATCGCGCCGTTGGAGCGGGCTTCCAGCTCCTCCTTGAACTTGAGCGCGCCGAGATGCCAGAAGTCCTGCTCG
Organism: Rhodospirillales bacterium Alpha_05; assembly: GCA_001603335.1. Lineage (GTDB taxonomy): Bacteria > Pseudomonadota > Alphaproteobacteria > Rhodospirillales > Rhodospirillaceae > Oleispirillum. The sequence goes on from LUYR01000057.1 coordinate 10,648, forward strand.
GACTGGATGTGGCCGAGCTTGAGCGTGAGCGGTGCGGCTTGCGCCGGAGTGGCGAAACCGCCGAGCGCGAGCGCGGCGACCGCGCAGGCCGCCGTATTCCGCATGAACTTGAATACTTTCCTCATATTGGCCGTCCTCCCTGAACGTTTTGTTTTATCGGGACCAAACATGCTGAAAAACCGATGGATCAGACCGTAACGATGACCTTGACCACGTTCTCCTTTTTCTGGCTGAGCAGGTCGAGCGCCTCTTGCGAGCGGTCGAGTTCGAGCTTCTGGGTGACGAAGGCGGAGAGATCGAGGCCGCCGTTGACCATCTCCGCCGCTTTCTCGAAGTCGCGGGTTTCGTAGGTCATCGCGCCGTAGATCGTCTGCTCGTTGAAGACCACGCTGTAGCAGTAGAACGGGATCTTCTCGGTGATCATCGCGACGATGCCGATCTCGCCGCGCTTGCGCACGCAGGCCGAGGCCTGATCGAGGATGCCGGGCGCACCCGCCGCGAC
>LUYR01000058.1 GCA_001603335.1 Rhodospirillales bacterium Alpha_05
CCTCGGCGGAGATTTTCGAGGATACGCGGCGGGTGATGGCGGAATACGGCCGCCCCGCCTACGAAGTTTCCAACTTCGCCAGGCCCGGCGCGGAATGCCGCCACAACCTCGCGATCTGGCGCGGCGCCGACTATGGCGGCATCGGCCCGGCGGCGCACGGCCGGGTGACCACCGAGGAAGGCTGGTTCGCGACCCGCCACGCGCCGGATTCCGCCCAGTGGGTCAAGGGCCCGCCCGCACCGCGCTACGAGCCGCTCACCATCGAGGACCGCGCCCGCGAGCACATCCTGATGGCGCTGCGCCTCACCGAAGGCGTCACCCACGCCGCCTTCGCCGCCCGCTTCGCCAGCCACGGGCTCTCCGATCCGCGCGAGATGATGGATCGCGAAGCCCTGGAAGAGGCGGTGGACCTGGAACTCATGACCAGCGACGGCGAGGCGGTGCGCGCCACCCCCGCCGGCGTGATGGTCCTCAACACCCTCACCTCGCGCCTGATCGGCCAATAGGAGGACACCATGACCGTACAGCTTTTCGCCGTCACCCTCGGCGGCCGCGCCCCCAAGAGCAACACCGAACTCCACGACGTGGTGTTCGTTGCGGGCGAAACCGTCGACGCCACCTACGACCAGCTCCTGTCGAAATGGTTCGGCCAGCCGCAACGCGTCCATATCGATAGCTGGATGGCGATCGACATCGCCGACGGCCACCGCGTCCGCCTCGGCGAGGGCCCGGGCTCGGCCAAGCGCCTCTACTTCGTCAACCTCGGCGCCTACGCCGATGGCACCTTCGCCGAAGTTCACGCCAACGGCCTGTTCGTCGCCGAAACCCCGGAAGACGCCAAGATCCGCGCCAAGACCACCCTGCTGAAAGACTGGCCGAGCGAAGTCCATACCGACGACGTGATCGACATTGGCGAAAGCCTCGGCACGCCCCTGTTCCTCGAACCCACCGACGAACCCGCCCACCTCACCCCGGTCAACGGCTACCATCCGCTGCCGCAGGACGTGATCGCGTCGTTCGTGCGGAGCCAGGGGTAAAGGAAGGATTCTGGGGCCTTGGGCCCCAGACCCCATTTGTTTTGGTTTTTGCGCGGAGCGCGATAAAGCCATCACGCGGCGTGACGGTTGATTGCGCTGACGCGCGAACGAAAACAAATGGGTACACAGGGGCCAAGCCCCTGTGCGGGGTCCAGGGGCAGCGCCCCTGGACTTTCCCTTATCTCAATACGACTGGGTGAAGCGCGTCGGTGCGGGGGAGACTTCGCGGCTGCCGGAGCGGGTGATTTCGCGCACCGCCATCATCCGTTCGATCTGGCCGTTGGGGTTGAGGCGGAAGGCGCCGTTGACGCCGACGAAGCCGGAGTTGGCGGTGAGGCGGGTCCAGGCGTCGTCGCCGGTTTGCGACAGGGCGGCGGAGAGCGCGACCATGTCGTAGGCGAGTGCGGCGAGCTGGGAGGGCGCGCGGCCGTAGGTTTCGGTATAGCGGCTGACGAAGCGGTCGTAGCCGACGCGCGAGGCGGCGGGGAACCATGCGCCCTGGAGGGCGGGTTCGGTGCCGAGGTTCTCGTCCTGCCAGAGCAGGGTGCCGAGGATTTTCACCTTGGTGGTGTCGACGTCATAGAACTTCAGCAGCGAGATCGCCTGGCGCAGCGGCGTGCCGTTGGCCGGGAGGATCAGCGCGTCGAAGTCGGGATCGCCGTAGGAGTCCTGTTTTTCCAGGCGTTTCAGTTCTTCCACCGAGGCCGGGTCGGTTTGTCCGGCGAGCAGCGCCTTCTGGCGTTCGAGGGCAGCCTTGCGGCGCGAGTAGTCGGCGAGGTCGCGGACCACCGGCGAGAAGTTGTTCTTGGTGGGGTCGAAGAACGCGGTCTTGGTGATCACCGCGCCGTTGTGCTGCACCGCGACCAGGGCGGCGTCGGCGGCAGCGCGGCCATAGGCGGTATCGGGCGCGAGCACGGCGAAGCGCTGCATCCCCTGTTCGGCGGCGTAGCCGACGACGCGCTCGATCTGCGGTTCGACGAGGAAGCCGGTGACGAAGACGTTGGGCGAAACCGCGGTCGGGTCGGTTGAGAACGACAGCACCGGGATTCCGGCGGACTGGGCGATCGCGCTCACCGCCTGCACCGACTGGGAGAACAGCGGCCCGACGAACAGGGTCGCGCCATGGTCCTTGGCCTTTTCGGCGGCGGCGCGGGCGCCGTCCACGGTGCCCTTGGTGTCGTAGAACTGGAGGATCAGGGACGGGTTGTTGACCTCGAACTGGGCGAGCAACGCGGCGTCGCGCAGCGCCTGGCCCGCGCTCGCGGCCTCGCCCGAGAGCGGCACCAGCACGCC
>LUYR01000059.1 GCA_001603335.1 Rhodospirillales bacterium Alpha_05
CCGCATCCCGACCGCGCCGAGCGCCGCATCCACGTCGGCGGTGAGCGCGCCGAACCCACCGCAGCGCGCCCAGGCCCCGGCGGACACGAAATCGCCGACGCAGATCGGAAACTCGCGGTCAATCTCGGCGACCTGCGGCAAATAGGCGATCTCCGGCCCGCGCACGATCCGCCCTTCGTCGGGCTTGAGGACGCCGACGATCGCCTTCAACAGCGTGCTCTTGCCCGCACCGTTGGGGCCCACGATCGCGGTGAGGCTCCCCGGCGCGAAGCTGCCCGAGAGGTGATGCACCGCCGGATGCCGGTCGTAGGAGACGGTGAGGTTTTCGAGGACGACGGCGCTCATGCGCGGATCGCCCAGAGGATCGCTGCCCACAGCGGCGCGAGCAGCCCCAGGCTCCAGGCGATGCGGCGCGCCGCGCTCATTTTGAAAGGTGATAACATTGCATAATTCTCCCGGTCCCGCCCGAAACACCGGGGTTCGGCGGGTCAGTTCAGCCTATCGATGAAATCCGTTCTGGCCGTCAGGTGGTCATGACGGCGTGCCCTCGTGGCTGCGGCAATCCGCGCAGGTGCCGCGCAATTCGATCACCGAGTGGGCGACGCGGAAGCCCAGCTGCTCCGCTTCGTGCTCGACGATCCCTTCCAGAGCAGGATTGTCGACCTCCACCGAGCTGCGGCAAAGATCGCAGACGAAGAACACGCAGGCATGCGCCTTCTCGGGGTGGGCGCAGGGCACGAACGCGTTCTGGCTCTCGATGCGCGAGACGAATCCCTGGCCGACGAGGAACTCGAGGGCGCGGTAGATCGTCGAGGGGGTGAGCTTGCGCCCGAGCGCCGCTTCGAGCCTGGGCATCAGGTCGTAGGCGCCGAGCGGCTGGCCCGCCTCCCACAGGATTTCGAGGGCGAGGCGGCGGAGCGGCGTCATCTGCGCGCCGCGCTCCGAACAGAGCGTCATCGCCGCCTTCAAGGCGGCTGGCGCATGGCCGCAGTCGTGGACGTGGCCATGCCCGTGGTGGGGGGATTTTTCGATCATCCGTGGCCTCCGTTCGCCGCAACGCTACAATATCGCATCAACAGCGATAAGATAGCATGCGCGCGGCGCGCGGCAAGCCCCAAATCCGGGTTTATTCCGGCAGCTTGCCGGTTTCGGCGAAGCGGCGCAGCAGCTCCTGCGCCGCGGGCTCGCGCAAATCGAGGTTGTCGGTGACCGCAATCAGGTTGCCCGCCGCGTCGACGAAGCCGCCCACAGGCAGGTTGCCGACGCCGAGCCCGCTCAGCATCCGGCTGTCGTGGTCGAGATAGATCGGGAGGTTGACGAGGTTCTCGTTGCGATAGAAGAACCGCGCGCCGTCGATCCCCGCCTTGTCGGCGGTCATGATCGGCACCACCACCATGCCGAGCTTCTCGAACTCGGGCGCAAGGCGGTTGAGTTCGCGCATTTCGGCATGGCACGGGCGGCACCACGACGCCCACATCGCGACGTACACCGGCTTGCCCTTGAAGTCGGCAAGCGTGGTTTCGACCCGCTGGGTGTGGCGGGAATCGATCGGAATGTGCTGGGTGAAGCCGTCGCGCGGCGCGGGGCGGGCGACGTTGAACGCGACGACGTGGCGGC
>LUYR01000060.1 GCA_001603335.1 Rhodospirillales bacterium Alpha_05
GGCTCCGGCCGCTGCCCCGGTCGCCGCTGGCGCCACCGCCGTGACCTGCCCGCTCGCCGGTTCGGTGTTCAAGGTTCTGACCTCGGTTGGCGCTTCCGTGAAGGAAGGCGACGAGCTGATGATCCTCGAAGCGATGAAGATGGAAACCCCGATCACCGCTCCGTGCGCTGGCACCGTCAAGTCGATCGACGTTGCGCAGGGCCAGACCGTTGCTGAAAACCAGGTCCTCTGCACCCTGGGCTAATACATGGCGAAGCCATGATGGCGTAACCAAGGGATAAGGTCTTCTACGATGGATATGACGCAACTTCTCACCGACCTCACCGGGTTTGACGATGTCACCTGGAAGATGATGGCGATGTGGGCCGTGTGCGCGGTGCTGTTCTACTTGGCCGTGGTCAAGGAATTCGAACCGCTGCTGCTCGTTCCGATCGCGTTCGGTGCCTTCCTCGCCAACCTGCCGTGCGAAAACATGTGGAACGCTCCGATTCCGACTGCCGATGGGCATTCGATTCCGGGCGGCCTCTACTACTACATCTCGCAGGGCATTCACCTCGAGATCTTCCCGCCGATCATCTTCCTCGGCGTGGGCGCTCTCACCGACTTCGGCCCGCTGATCGCGAACCCGCGCACCCTGCTGCTGGGCGGCGCCGCTCAGTTCGGCGTGGCCGCGACCTACTTCTGCGCGTACTACCTGATGGGCTTCACCGAAGGTGAATCGGCGACCATCGGTATCATCGGCGGCGCCGACGGCCCGACGACGATCCTGCTCGCCGGTAAGCTCGCGCCGCACCTCCTGGGCGCGGTGGCGGTGGCTGCCTACTCGTACATGGCGCTGGTGCCGATGATCCAGCCGCCGATCATGAACGCTCTGACCACCCATGCGGAAAAGCGTATCCGCATGAAGTCGCTGCGTCCGGTCGGCCGCGCCGAAAAGCTGATCTTCGCCGCGATGAGCTGCGCGCTGACCATTCTCCTGGTCCCGCCGGCTGCTCCGCTGCTGGGCATGCTGTTCCTCGGTAACTTCATCCGCGAGAGCAACGTCTGCGAACGTCTGAACAAGTCGGCGCAGAACGAAATCATCAACATCACCACCATCTTCCTCGGCACCTCGGTCGGTGCGACGATGTCGGGCGACAACTTCCTTCAGGTCGCCACGCTGAAGATCCTGGTGATGGGCGTCGTTGCGTTCGGTGTCGCCACCGCCGCCGGCGTTCTGATGGCCAAGCTGATGAACGCGACGATCAACCGTTCCAACCCGATCAACCCGCTGATCGGTTCCGCCGGCGTGTCCGCGGTGCCGATGGCCGCCCGCGTTTCGCAGGTGGTCGGTGCTTCGCATGACCGTCAGAACTTCCTGCTGATGCACGCGATGGGCCCGAACGTGGCCGGCGTGATCGGCACGGCGGTGATCGCCGGTTACTTCATCGCGACCCTCGGCACCAACGGCTAAGGGTTCACGGCCCGGAGCGAGGATTTCCTCGCTCCGGATCGTCCGGAATTGTGTTAGGTTAAGCGTAGAGTTCTGTGCGGGGGTGGGGGCACCCCACGATGGCAACATCGTCAAACGCACGACCATTTGTGACCGGACGACCGCGCGTCGTTCAACTGGGTATGGGGCACCTGGGATTCCACAAATCCTAAGGTGAGGCGTGTGCCGACGACGGCCTACGTGCGTAAGCGCGAAAGCCATCGGGATGCGACTCCGTGAACCGGAGTCTTTTTCCGGAGTTCTCCGGGCATCCACGGCGCCGCTCGTGGCTGCGTCGTCTGAGGGGCCGTTCCCGTCAGGCGCTGCGTCTCGCGTCCATCGACATTTGTACGGCGTTGCTCCGACCACAGTCGGAACGGAATTCTGGCGTTGATGCGCCCGTGGATGCCCACCATCCCGGCTGCGTCGCGCCGCACCGGAAACTCGATGGAGTAATCAGTAATGGCTCTCGAAACTCAACTCCTGTCCAGCGTCGTCGACGTTGCCCAGGTCGCGGCTGACGAAGTCCCGGCTTGGATCGGCGGCTTGATGGGCATGGCGGTCGTGATGACCGCCCTGGTCGGCATCTGGCTGGTGACCTCCGCGGTCGGCAGCTACTTTGTGAAGACGAAGGCGTCCGCGCCGGGAAAAACTGAGGCCGCCCCGAAGGCTTCCGCGGCGGTTGCTGCGGCTCCGGCGGCGGCCGTGAACGAAATCCCCCTGGCCGTGATCATTGCGGCGGCGGTGCAGATGGTGCAGGCACCGATCCGCAGCGTCGTAGTGACCGCTCCGGGTTCGGCGTCCGTGACTTGGACGTCGCAGGGACGACAGGCGATCTACGCCTCCCACTCTGCGAAGGCACCGCAAGCGGTGTCTCCGCTCGGCACCATTACGAAAAAGTAAGCGTTTTTTCTGTCTCCAAGACGCTTTTGGGCGGCGCCGTTTTCGGCGCCGTCCTTTTTTTGTGCTCCGCGATCCGGCGGAGCTGCCCGCGCCCAACCGCAGGTCGGGGTGCGGAGCCGCAATCTGCGGCGCAAGCCCTTGAAAATGGGCAAATAGGGCAAATATGGCGGCGCGCAAACCCGCAGAAAACTGCGGAAACACCGTGTATGAGCCACGGAATACGGCCAAAAAATGTCGGGTCTATGTCCTTTTTTGCCCAAAATGCGGCGAAGTTGTGGTAGAACAGCTTCGCGCTGAAGTGGTGACGCCCGGTGGGCGGGCGGAACCCTGTCGCGGCTTGTGGGCCGTGCGGCGCACTTGGGGCTGTCCGGTGTCTGTGGACCTGGGCATGGCGTGAAATCCCGGCACGCGGGCGGAGCGATCCGCACGCGGCGCACTCCGGACCGGCAAGGCCTTAGGCCATGCGGGTCGGAGACGGTGAACGGCACTGGGGGCTGGTTTTACGCGCGTGGAAGTTTCGGTGCGGGGAGAGAGCCCCTCGCACCGCGACGATCGCGACCACCGAAGACTTCACGGCGTCGCCCTGGTGGATTGTCGCCGGGCGAATGACGAGTGCGACGGGCGCGACGACCGCGCCCGACGCCTCACCGGAAACCTCGATGGAGAGCGTACGAACATGAGTATGCATACGGAAGTTGTCCATGCGCTGACGCAGGTGGCGCAGGTCGAAGGCACGGGTCTCGCCCCGTGGGAAAGCGCGGTTCTGGGCTTCTGCGTGGTGATGTCGGCGCTGATCGGCATCTGGTTCATGACCTCGATGGTCGGCACCTATTTCGCGAAGGCCGGTACGTCAAAAAAAGCTGAGGCCGCCCCTAAGGCTAAGCCGGCGGCTCCTGCCGCCCAGCCTGTGGCGGCGGCCCCTGCGGATGAAATCCCTCTCGCCGTGATCGTCGCGGCCGCTGCCTGGGCCGTTGGTGGCCAGGTGCGGAACGTGCGCGTCAACGTCGGCGGTAAGGAATCCGTCACCTGGACGGCGCAGGGTCGTCAGTCGATCTACGCCTCCCACGGCGCGAAGGCCGCTCCGGCGGTCACCACCCTGGGAACCATCCGCCAGAAGTAAGGGCGGACACGAGACCGAACAAAAACGGCGGCGCCTTCGGGCGTCGCCGTTTTTTCATGTCCGATGCGTCGGGTTTACCGGTCGGGAGACATCAGCTTGTGCGCCGCCACCGGCTGCGCGCCGAAGCCGCGCGTCGGCTCGCGGCGGATTTCGCCGAGCGGGAGATAGGGGGCGGCGGGGCCGACGTTGATCGGGGTATGCCGCTCGGGCACCGGGCCGCCGTCGAAGTAGGCGGCGTAGAGCTCGTTGCCGAGAATCTCGCGCGCCGCCTTCTGCGCCTGATCCTGCCAGCCGAGGGCTTCGAGGGTGGCGAGGTTGGTTTCGATCGCGACCTCGACGGTGACCATGCGGATCGCGTCGTGATTGCGGCGTTGCAGCTCTTCTTTCAGCATGAACAGGTAGAGGCGCAGGAACCGGAACGCCTTCGAGCGCGCCTCGCCGACCTGCCGCTGCGCCTCGTCGCGTTCGAGGCGAAGGGAGAGGACCTCGCGATGGAGATCGTGGTTCTCGCGCGCAAGACGGTCGCGCTCCTGCTCGATCGCCGCGGCGTGGTCGAAGACCTTGTCGAACTGGGTCTTCAGCCGCCGAAGTTCGAGGCGGAGGCTGGCGATGATTTCGCGGGTCTTGGACTCGGGCGCGGCGCCGGTGCGCGCCGCCATGAAGCGGCGGAAGCTCACCACATAGGGCGCGATCGCCTCGATCCGCATCGGCAGGTCGGGGCGCAAGCCGCAGGCCTCGAGCTGGCGGCGGTTGTCCGGGTCGTGGAACAGGCCGCGCAGGG
>LUYR01000061.1 GCA_001603335.1 Rhodospirillales bacterium Alpha_05
GGGTGCAGGCCGCGCAGCCGCTACGATCCGGCCGCAGGCCGCGCCGCAGCTTGGCGAGATCGGGAGCGGCGGCGGTGCCGCAGGCGTGCTCCGGCCGCCCGACCAGACTGGCGCACGGGTAGACCGCCCCGCCCGGCACCAGAACCGCACCCTCGCCCGCCTCGGTCGGGCAATAGGCCGCCTGCGCGCCACACTCGGCAAACGCCATTTCCCGCAGGCGCAAAGGCCGGGCGCGGCGGCGGTTGATCCAGTCGACGCGCTCGGCGAGCGCGTCGAACGCGGCGTCGAGGGCCGCAGGAGACGGCAGATCGGCCTCGGTGGCGCGCCCCGCAGGACGAAGGATATCGAGCCCAAGGGAGCGGGCACAGGTGAACCCCGATAGCAGGAGCGCGAGATCCGGCAGCGTCGCGACGGTATCGCGGCACACCACCGCAGTGACGCCGAAGGGAATCCCCGCCGCCTCCAACCGCCCCAGCCCGGCCAGCGCCTCGGCGGTGCGCCCACGCACCCGGTCGTTGACGGCGGGTGGGCCGTCGAGGCTGACGCCGACGGCGAGTCCCAGTTCCTTCGCCATCTCCACGAATCGCTGGTCGATGCGGAGACCGTTGGTCTGCACGCCGATGCGCCGTACCCCGAGACCGCGCGCGCACTCCGCCACCGCCGCCACGACTTCGGGCACCAGCAGCGGTTCGCCCCCGGCGATCTGCACTTCACCCTCCGGCCGAAGCCCCAGGGTTTCGGCCGCGCGGGCGAAATCGGTCGCATCGAGATCGGCGGCGGCGCATTGCCCCGCCGACATATAGCAATAGCGGCACCGCAACTGGCACCGCGTCGTTGCCCAAACCACCAGGAGTTTCAAGCCGTCGCCCGATCCGGGCGACGGCACGCGGGTTTCGGCCACCGTCAGAACTTCGCACGGACGCCGGTGTAGGCCCCAAAACCGGAGTTCTCGAAGCCGTACATTTGGCCGTAGTCCTTGTCGAAGAGGTTTTCGACACGGCCGTAGACGCTGAAGGTTTTGTCGATCTTGTAATCCGCGCCGAGATCGAAGGTGGCATAACCGCCGACCTGTTTGCGACCAATCGCGGTGCTCGGGGTATCGAAGCTTCGCGCCGCCACGTTCATCCGCGTCCAGGTATCGAGTCCTTCGACCGCCTGGGGCGCATAGGACACGCGCACCGAGCCCTGATGCACCGGCATCTGGTCGATCTGCAGGCCGGTGGCGTTGTCGCGGGACTGGGTATAGGTGTAGGTGCCGCTGACCGTAATCTCGTCGGTAAGGTCGAGATCGGCGGTGGTTTCGAACCCCATGTTCCGCACCGAGCCAATATTGACGTAATAGCGGTTGGCAGCAGGACCACGCGATTCGATCGCATTGGTCATACGGCTGTTGAAGAAGGTCACGTCCACGGTCAACCGATCGTCGAACAGCGCCTGCTCCAGCCCGACGTCGTAACCCCGCGATTCTTCGGGATCGACGGTCTCGTCGAACCCGGCGGCAACGGCGGTAGCGCGATTATAAAGAGCCTGAACCAGCGTCGGTGCCTTGAAGCCGGTGCCATAGCTACCGTGTATACGGGTGCCGGTTTCGGGAATCCGATAACTTGCGGTGCTGCGATAGGTCGTATTGCTACCGAAAGTGTCATGGTAGTACTGACGCACGCCCGCACTGACCGTCAGGTTCTCGAACAGATCGACCGCGTAATCGCCGAACACCGAAGAGTTGACCAGGGACGCGTTCTGCCTTGCGGTAGACGTATTGGTTCGGAAATGATCGCGCTCCTGATCCATGCCGAACACTAGCGTGTGGCCATCGAGCGGCTTCAACGCGCCTTGATACTCGTACTTCTCCAAATCGCCCCAGTAGCGGTTCGGCGTCCCTGAATAGCGGTTGGCGCGCGACACCACGTAAGCGTCCATCCGGCTGGCGGCGAAGGTGTTGTCGAGCAGGCCGTCGAACATCTTGGCATTAACCTGCACGCGACCCGTATCGGTCTCCTGGCGGATGAAACCGTCAGTATCCGTGGTGCTGCTGACGGTATCGTACTCGGCGTCGCCCCGGCTGCGATTGAAGGTTCCTTCGACATTCAAAAGATCGAGAGCGCCGACATCCTTGAGCGCGTCGATCCCGAGCTTGACGTCGTAATTCATACTCCGCGCGCCATCGTTTTCGCTCGGCGGCACTTTCGGCCGATTGTCGTCTCCATGCGTCGCAAGGCCCGCGCCGGAAGCCTTATAATAGACATCGCCGTAGCGCCCCCAAGCGGTCAGCGAACTGCTGCGCGTCACGAACGAGCCGAGTTCCGCCGAGGCAACGCCTTCGAAGACCTTCTGGGAATTCTTGCCCGACTTGGTGGTGACCGAAATCACGCCGCCGATCGCGTCGGAGCCGTAGAGCGAGCTTTGGTTGCCGCGCAAAATCTCGACGCGCTCGATGTCGGCGGCCTGCAGGTGGTTGTACGGGCGGTCGTACATCTGGCTCGCCTGATTATCGATCTTCACACCGTCGATCAGCACCAGCACCCGCCCGGAATCGAAACCGCGCAGCTTGAAGCGGGTGTTGTTCCGAGAGTTGCCGTTGGAATAGACGTAAAGGCCGGGCACGTCCTTGAGCACGTCTTCCAGCGTCGCCGCCTGCTTCTTTTCCAGGTCTTCGGCGGTAATCACCGTAACCGCGCTACCGACCTTGTTGGCTTCGGTGGCGACGCGGTTGGCCGAGATCACCATCTCGCCGAGATTTTCCGCCGCCAGCGCCATGCCCGGCGCGCACACGGCGACGCTCGCACACAACAGCCCGCGCAGCGACACGAAACGAATCGTCATGGGTTTTCTCCCCCTACACGGTTGCGGACCGGTTTTCCTTCCGGTCCTCGGATGCGGAAGACGGCGCACCCCCATGCGCCCCTCCGGCCTGCCTTCAGCCCGGGCATCCCCAGGCATCCGGCCGCGGCGCATACTAGGGTGCGCGCTCGCCCGGAACGAGTCTTTTGTTACGTTATAGTGTTTCTTTTCGGGGAGTGTGGCTCTGCGGTCACACTGGAGCGACGAAGGCGACCATCGGGCAGGCGTGGACGGGGTGCGAGGTGACGACGGCCTCGATGCCGAAGAGGTCGCCGAGGTTGGCGGCGGTGACGGTTTCCGCAGCCGGGCCGGCGAAGCGCACCCGGCCTTCGCGCAGGCCGAAGAAGCGGTCGGCGAACGGCGTCGCGAGGTTGATGTCGTGGACCACCGCGATCACCGTCAGGCCCCGGTCGGCGAGCCTACGGGCATGGGCGAGGACCGCGAGGCCGTGGGCGGGGTCGAGGTTGGCGGTGGGTTCGTCGAGCAGCAGCACCCCCTCGCCCGCCGCCGCGGCCTCGGAGATTTGCGCCAGAACCCGCGCGTACTGCACCC
>LUYR01000062.1 GCA_001603335.1 Rhodospirillales bacterium Alpha_05
CCGCCGCGGCAGCGGCACCGGCGGCAAAAACCCGCCGAGCGCCGGGTGGCCGTCGCGCCCCAGCGCCGAGCGGCGCATCCGGGGCATGAAGAACAGCCAGTGCCACAACGGCGGAACCGGGTCTCCGGCGGCAGGCGGCGGATCGTCGCGATCGAGGGTCGCGGACATCGCGGCGATCTGCGCTGCGACGATCTCGTCGCGCGTGGTTTCGCTGCGCCCGATCCAGCGCTTCAGATGTTCCGTTTCGCTTTCATCGAGAAGGCTATCGGTCATCGGTCCTGCCCCGTGGACATCCCGCCGCATCTTCGCGAGGACGTGTATCCACCTCGAATCTAGGAAGGCCACGGGAAAGCCGCAAACGATAGTTTTTCACGATTCGGGTGAATTCGATTCCTGCCATTCCGATGCCTTGGCAAAACCCCAATTGACACGCCGCGACCGCCCCGGCATTCCTGTTCGGGCGTCCTTTTCACACCTCGGGACTTCCTCGCCCATGAGCCGTTTCGCCGCCCTCCTCGTCACCGCCCTGTGCGCCGCCGCCGCGGCGCTGTTTTTTTACGACAAGGGGCGCGCGACGCCGCTGCCCGACGGCGTGTCCGACAAGGTCGCCTGCGTCTCCTACGCGCCGTTCGCGCGCGGCCAGACGCCCTTCGACGAGACCCTGGTGATCCCGCGCGAACAGATCGCCCATGACCTGAAGGCGCTCTCCGCGTTCACCAACTGCGTCCGCACCTATTCGGTCGACCAGGGCCTCGGCGTGGTGCCGGAAATCGCCGAGAGCCTCGGGATGAAGGCGTACGTCGGTGCGTGGATCGGCCGCGAGGACGACAAGAACCAGCGCGAGATCGCCCGCCTGATCGCCGCCGCCAACGCCCATCCCGCCGCGATCAAGGGCCTGATCGTCGGCAACGAGGTGCTGCTGCGCGGCGAACAGACCCCGGCGGCGCTGGCGCGCTACATCGCCGACCTGCGCGCCGGGCTGACCCAGCCGCTGCCGATCACCTACGCCGACGTCTGGGAGTTCTGGCTGAAGGCGCCGGAGCTGACGAAGTCGGTCGACTTCGTCACCATCCACCTGCTGCCGTATTGGGAAGACCAGCCGACGCCGATCGACACCGCGATCAAGCACGTGATGGCGGTGTGGCATGAAGTCAGCGCCGATCCTGATCGGCGAAGTCGGCTGGCCGTCGGCGGGGCGTCGCCGCGAAGGCGCCGAGCCCTCCCTGGTCAACGAGACCCGCTTCGTCCGCGAATTCATGGCCGCCGCCGAAAAGGCAGGCGCCACCTACAACCTGATCGAGGCCTTCGACCAGCCGTGGAAGCGCGAGCTCGAAGGCACCGTGGGCGGTGCCTGGGGCTTCTTCGACGCCGATCGTGCCGAAAAGGTGTTCACCAAGGGCCCTGTGGTGGAATGGCCGGATGCGCCGACCTGGATCGGCCTCGCCGTCGTCCTCGGCCTGCTGCCGCTGGCCTGGGCGCTGGTCCGCCGTGAGGCGAAGGATGCGGCGACCGTCGCCCTCCTCGGCCTCGGCGGCTTCGCCGCCGCCGCTGCCTTGAGCCTCCAGGCGCGCCACATGGTGATCGCCAGCCGCGGCATCGAGGAATGGACGATCAACGCGGGCTGGCTCGCGGTGTCGCTGGTCGGCGGATGGATGCTGGTGCGCGCCGTCGCCGGGCTGACCGTGCCGGTGGTCGGGCTGGCGCGCGGCTTCGTGCTGTCGCTGCCGAACCTGCGCTTCGCCGCGCTCTGCGCGATGACCGTCGCCACCCTCGGGCTGCTGTTCAACGCCCGCTACCGCGACTTCCCGGTGAGCATGTTCATCGCCATGGCGGTGGGCTTCGGCCTGCTCCGCCTGCCGCCGCCGCCGCGCGAGCAAAAGGCGGTGGCGCTGCTGCTCGCCGCGGCCGCGCTCGGGGTGATGATCAACGAAGGCTGGATGAACACCCACGCCTGGGTGTGGAGCGCCACCGCCTGGGTACTAGCGGCGGCGGTTCTGGTCAGGAAGCGGCGCGCGGAAGCCGCGTAACCGCGATCAGCCCGAGGATCGTGCCCACCGACGCCATCTCGACGTTGTAGAGCACCATCCCCGCCGCGCCGCAGAGCAGCGCCAGGACGCCCCACGCCGCCTGACGGCGCAGCACCGCAAAGGCGCCTGCGAGCAGGCTGACCAGCCCGAAGACCTGGAAGGTGAACACCGGCACCAGCGCCTTGCGGATCGGGCACCAGCCCGGCGCGTCGAGGCCGGAGCAGACGAGCTCGGCGCCGCGCGGCTCGACGACGAAAAACCGTGCCGCGAGCGCGGCGGCGAACACCAGGGCGACCGCGACGCCCACCATCACCATCCGGTTCCTGTTCACCTGCAATCCTCCGAGCCGCTGCGACGGATTCCCCGTAGCATATCCGCGGGCAAAAGCAAATCGGCTCAGCCGTTGATCGCGAGGCGCGGCGGCGCAACCCAGGAGGCGAAGCCGGTTTCGTGCATCACTTCACCGAATTTCGTCACCAGGTTCGGCTCGAGGTGCGGCCCCGCCATGTCGCCGAGCATGCGGATCGCCTCTTCCGGCGCGTAGCCGGGCTTGTAGCAGCGGTTGTCGACCAGGGCCGAGAAGACGTCGCCGATCGCCGCCACCAGCGACAGATCGTCGATCTGGGTGCCGGCGAGGCCGTTGGGATAGCCGGTGCCGTCGAGGTGTTCGTGGTGGCGCTCGCCGACGTTGATCACCTCCGCCGGGATGCCTTGCGAACACCGCAGAATCTGCCCCGCCGCCGCGGCGTGGCGGCGAATCACCACCATCTGCGCGGTGTCGAGGGGGCCGGGTTTGTAGAGCACCGCGTGCGGCATCACCCGCTTGCCGAAATCGTGGGCGAAGCCGGCCTGCGCCATGATGCAGAGATCGCCCTCGCGTATCCCGATCTGATTGCCGAAAAACGCAAGCACCGCGGCCACCGACAGCGAGTGGACGAAGGTGTAGTCGTCGTGGGTCTGGAGCGCCTGCATCACCGCGGTGATCCGGCCGTTGCGCACCGCGCCGACGACCTCGTCCGCGACCGCCCGCAACAGGCTCGCCTCGAGCGGAATGTCGGGGGTGTCTTCCTTGAACACGGAGGAATACGCGCCCCGCGCCGTGGTCAGCACGCGGTTGACGTCGGCGTCGAGGTCCTTCCACGCGCGCTCCGCGTAGGTGCCGCACATCGAATTGAATTCAAAAAGAAAAGCGCCGGTTTCGGCGGTCTCGTCGACGCACCGGTCGACCACGCCGGTCTCGACCATTTCGCGGATGCGCGGCGTGATCGCGCGCGCCACCAGCATGATCGGCACGGTCGCGTTGCGCTGGCTCTGGCGGACGGAATAAGCGACGTCGAGACCGCTGAGCGAATCCAATCGTTCAGCGATCACCATCGCCTCGAAAGCGGTGGTGTTGACCAGATGGAGCGCTAACCACCCATCCTCGACCGCGACCGTCTGATAACGGAAACGAAATGTCTCCGCCAATCGAAGCCGCGACGATCTGTCCTGGCAAGCGACAAGTATCTTCGGCCTTTGCACCCTACGCGTCTCCTGAAGTCCTGGTTGAACTGGACTTCGGTATCCCCGTTCGTCGCCCCGTTTTACTCGGCTTCGACACACTCCCTCTGCGACACTAACACAGGCCGCGACTCGGCACACCTCCTGAGAAAGCACCTTGGGGCAATTCTTAAAAATTTCCTAATCTGCATGCAAGTGTATTCATACGGGCCCGCCGAACGGCTGCCGCGCCGCGGCGGCCGTTACCCGTTTTAGGCGAAGATTCTAGGGTGAATTACAACGCGCGCCATGCAATGTCGCGGCGGCAGAATCCCTCGGGCCAATCGATCAGATCGACCGCCTGATACGCGCGTTCCCGCGCTTCCCGGACGGTCCGTCCGCGCGCCGTAACACCGAGAACGCGTCCACCGTCGGCGAGAATACGGTCGCCGTCGGCACGCGTACCGGCGTGAAATACAACCGCCTCGGGCACTTCGTCGGCGGCTGCGAGATTGCGAATTTCCGTACCTTTCAAAGGGGTTCCGGGATAACCCTTAGCCGCCATGACAACCACGACGACCGCCGCGTCGAACCATTCGACGTCCGCCGATTCGAGCTTTCCGTCCACGGAAGCCAGCAAAAGCGCCACCGGATCGGACTTCAGGCGGCTCATCAGCACCTGGCATTCGGGGTCGCCGAATCGGACGTTGAACTCGATCAGCCGCGGCCCGGTGGCGGTGATCATCAGTCCGGCGAACAAAACCCCACTGAACGGATTGCCCTCCGCCGCCATTCCGGCCACCGTCGGTGCGACGATTTTCGTCATTACCTCGTCGATCACCGCGGGCGTCACCACCGGCGCGGGGGCATAGGCACCCATGCCGCCTGTGTTCGGCCCGGTGTCGCCGTCGCCCACCGCCTTGTGGTCCTGCGCCGCGCCGAGCGCGATCGCGGTCTTGCCGTCGCAAAGCGCGAAGAAGCTCGCCTCCTCGCCCACCAGGAACTCCTCGACCACCACCTCGCCACCCGCCGCGCCGAACGCCTTCTCGGTCATGATCGTGTCGATCGCGGCGATCGCGTCGGCCTCGTTGGGACAGACCATCACGCCCTTGCCCGCCGCCAGACCGTCGGCCTTGACCACGATCGGCGCGCCCTTCTCGCGGATGTACGCCTTCGCCGCGTCGGCGTCGGTGAAGCGCGCGTAGGCCGCCGTGGGAATGCCGTGGCGGGCGCAGAAATCCTTCATGAAGCCCTTCGAGCCCTCGAGCTGCGCCGCCGCGGCGGAGGGGCCGAAGGCCTTGATCCCGGCGTCGCCAAGCGCATCCACCAGGCCCGCGACGAGCGGACCCTCGGGGCCGACGACGACGAGGTCGATCGCCTTTTCCTTGGCCAGCGCCACGATTCCGCCGACGTCGGCCGCCTTCACCGGCAGGCAGGCCGCAACCTGGGCGATGCCCGGATTGCCCGGCGCGCAATAGAGCGCCTCGCACAGCGGCGAACGCTGCAACGCCCAGCACAGCGCATGTTCCCGACCGCCCGAGCCGACCACGAGAATCTTCATCCGTCTTCCCCTTTCCCCGATTGCCTGCCAGAGTGTAGTCGAATGCGAACCCGCGGCAAGCCCGCGTTCGCCGCGTCGTCGACCGTCACGCGAGAAGCCTTTACACCATGAACGACCCGACCCACAACCAGCCCGACCTTTCGGTCAGCGCGCTCGCCGCCGCGCTCAAAACCACGATCGAGACCGCCTTCGGACTGGTGCGGGTGCGGGGCGAGATCTCCCAGCCCAAGGTCGTCGGCTCGGGCCACTGCTACCTCCGCCTCAAGGACGACAAGGCGGTGCTTGAGGCGATCGTCTGGCGCGGTGCGCTCGCCAAGCTCTCGGTGCGCCCCGAGGAAGGCCTGGAGGTGATCGCCACCGGGCGGCTCACCACCTACGGCGCGCGCTCCCAATACCAGCTGATCATCGAGCAGATGGAGGTGGCGGGCGAAGGCGCGCTGCTGAAATTGCTCGAAGACCGCAAGCGCAAGCTCGCCGCCGAAGGCCTGTTCGCGCCCGAGGCGAAGCGCCCGATCCCGACCCTGCCGGAAGTCATCGGCGTCGTCACCTCGCCCACCGGCGCGGTGATCCGCGACATCCTCCACCGCCTCCGCGACCGCTTCCCGCGCCGTGTGCTGGTCTGGCCGGTGCGCGTCCAGGGCGACGGCGCGGCGGAGGAAATCGCCAACGCGATCCGTGGCTTCGACGCGATCCAACCCGGCGGCCGGATCCCGCGCCCGGACGTCCTGATCGTCGCGCGCGGCGGCGGCAGCCTCGAAGATCTCTGGGCGTTCAACGAGGAGGTGGTGGTGCGCGCCGCCGCCGCCTGCCGCATCCCGCTGATCTCCGCCGTCGGCCACGAAACCGACACCACCCTGATCGACTTCGTCTCCGACCTCCGTGCTCCCACGCCGACCGGCGCGGCGGAAAAAGCGGTGCCGGTGCGTCTCGACCTGATGGCGCGCGTGGCCGAACTCGGCGCACGCATGCCCCGCGCGCTGGCCGCCGCCACCGAAACCCGCGGCCGCCACCTCGAAGCCC
>LUYR01000063.1 GCA_001603335.1 Rhodospirillales bacterium Alpha_05
GTCGGCGCGGCGAGGCGCGCGAGCTCGGCGGCGGTGGCGGCGAAGTGGAGGTAGGGCGAAACCAGCGCCACCGCGAACCGTGCGCGGCCCGACGGAAACTCGAAGGCTGCGGGGTCGATGGCCCCGCCCGGGGCAACGATCACCCGGACGGATTGGGCAAGCGTGGCGGCGTCGGGCACCGGGTGTTTCCCCTCTGACTACGAACCAAAGGGGAAGTGTACGGCAACCGTCGCGGGGTCGGAAGTCCTATCAGTCGCGACGGCGGATCGAAGACACGTATTCGTTGCGGAAGGTGGAGAGCGAGCTTTCCACCACCGTCACCGCGCCGTCGATCAGCGCGCAACGGCCGCAGCCCGGGAGAATCCGGCAGAGGTTTTCCAAGGCCGCGAGGTCGCCCTCCGCGCCGTCGCCCGCGTCGATGCGGTTCAAGATGCGCGACAGCTGATAGGTGCCGCTCTTGCACGGCGGGCACTGGCCGCAGGACCCATTGGCGAAGAAGTCCATGTATTCGGAAATCTTGCGCACGATGCTGGTACCCTCGGAGATCACGATCATCGCGCCGGTGCCGAGGCGGGAGTTGCGCGCCCGCACCGAGTCGAAGTCCAGCGCGACGTCGAGGTCCTTCTTGGTGAGCAGGGTGTTGGACGGGCCGCCGGTGAACACCGCCTTGAATTCCTTGCCCGAGAGCATCCCCATTCCGTGCACGAAGACGAGATCGTGGAGCGACGAGCCCATCGGCAGTTCGTAGAGCCCGGGGCGCAGCACGTCGCCCGAGAGCGAGTAGAGCTTGGTGCCGACCGCGTCGCCGATGCCGTTGGCGCGATGCCAGGCCGCGCCGTGGCTGAGGATGTGGGGCAGGTTGGCGAGGGTCTCGACGTTGTTGATCACCGTCGGCGCGCCGAACACCCCGGACTGCGCCGGGAACGGCGGCTTGCGGCGCGGGAAGGGGAAGCCGCCCTCGATCGTCGAGATCACCGCGGTTTCCTCGCCGCCGATGTAGAGGCCCGAGCTTTCCACCACGCTGAGCTTGATCGACTTGCCGATCGCGGCCTGCGCCTGCTGCAACAGGTCGTGCACCAGCCACTGCTCGACGGCGCGGCGCATCGCGGCCAAGCCCTTGGTGTGGTGCGGGTTGATGTAGAAGAACAGCTGGTTGGTGCCGGTGGCGACGGCGGCGATCAGGCCGCCCTCGATCACCTGGTGCGGCGTGTGTTCGAGAAGGTGGCGGTCCTTGAAGGTGCCGGGCTCGTCCTCGTTGCCGTTGCAGACGATCGCCTTGTCGTGCGCCTGGTTCTCGATCAGCATTTCCCACTTGCGCGAGGTCGGGAAGCCCGCGCCGCCCATGCCGCGCAGGCCCGAATCCCGCACCGTGTCGAGCGCGCCCGCCGGGTTGGCGATCGCCGCCTTGAGGCCGTCGCCGCCGCCCAAGCTCAGCCACTTGGTGAGGTCCGCGCCGATCTGGATCGCGGGGTCGAGCAGAACCTGTTTGATGCCGGTCATCCTCTGCCTCACTCTGCGGCGCGCGGCGCGAGGCCCGCGTCGGCGACCAAATCGAAATTTCCGTAATCGGGGAAGACGTGCGGCCCGCGCGCGTCGAGCGGCAGGTCGGCCAGGGTGAGCTGGCGCTGCCAGTCGTGGATGTGGCCGATCCCGGCGCGGCTCGAATACGCC
>LUYR01000064.1 GCA_001603335.1 Rhodospirillales bacterium Alpha_05
CACGCAGGGCACGGCGGAGGCGCCGCGCCCGCCCGCCGAGCGCGACATCGGCGTGGGTTTCCGCCTGATCTGCGAGCCCTGAAAGTGAAAATCGCGGCGTCCGTTGCCGGATGCCGCGATTTTGGTTTCGCTCGGTCTGGGGCGAAGGTTATTCCGCCGCCATCGCGGTGGCGAGGGCGCGGGCCATCTGGCTCAGCGCCTCCTGATGCTTTTCGTTGGGGATCGCCGCGAAGTTGCGGGCGAGCTCCAGGCACATGCGCTGGCGGTCGTTGAGTTCCGGCGCGCGATCTTCCTTCAAACCGTCGAAGAAGAAGCTCACCGGGACACCCAGGACCTGGGAGATTTCATAGAGGCGACCAGCGGAAATGCGGTTGATGCCGCGTTCGTACTTGTGGGCCTGCTGGTAGGTCACGCCGATCATGTTGGCCATCTGCTGCTGGCTCAGGCCCAGCATGATGCGCCGTTCGCGAATCCGGGCGCCGACGTGCTTGTCGGTGTCATTCGCTCGATTGACGGGGTTCTCGTTCATGGGATCACACATCCTCAAACTAACTGAACCGCCCGGGGCTCCCGGACCTCGGCAGCGGCATGCCGTGGGCGTCCGGATTTTTTATCGGTCCGCCCTCCATATTCGGCCGTATGCTTATTGAATTCCGAATTGCTTCGCAACAATAATCAGGGCGTGCCTGTCATGCGTTTCGCGGAACCGTCCGGTTGGGGCGGGTTTTTCGCCATCGGGTAGGTCCGCAACCTGCGCGAACTGCGAGCGGATCGCAATTCGCGCGCCGCGGGCGGGCAAATCGCGCCGCGACTCGGGCAAAAATCCCGGTCGGGCGCGAAGCGCGGGTGGGGCGGGGCGATACCACTGGTCCCAAGCCCCGAGATCGCTTACCTTTTTTCCTGAACGCGCAGGGGTAGGGGTGGCAAAGCGCCCCGGCCCCGGACCGACAAAGAAAAACCTCTCGACGGAAGGGCTGGAATCATGAGCAAGGGTCGTGTCGCACTGGTGACCGGGGGCACGCGGGGGATCGGCCGCGCAATCTGCGAGGGCCTGATGAACAGCGGCTATCGTGTCGTTGCATCCTACAACAGCAACGACGACGCGGCGGCGCGGTTCGCGGAAGAGACCGGGATTCCGGTCTACAAGTTCGACGTCGCGTCGTTCGAGCAGTGCGCCGACGCGGTGGCGCGGATTGCGAAGGAGGTCGGGCCGGTCGAGGTTCTGGTCAACAACGCCGGCATCACCCGCGACACCACGATGCATCGCATGGACGCGGGCCAGTGGAACGCGGTGGTCGACACCAATCTCTCGGGCTGCTTCAACATGTCGCGCGCGGTGATCGACGCGATGCGCGACGCGGGCTTCGGCCGGATCGTCAACATCAGCTCGATCAACGGCCAGTCCGGCCAGTACGGCCAGGTCAACTACGCCGCGGCGAAGGCGGGGGTGCTCGGCTTCACCCGCGCGCTCGCGCTCGAGAGCGCGGGCAAGGGGATCACCGTCAACGCGATCGCGCCGGGCTACGTCGACACCGAGATGGTGCGCCAGGTGCCGCCCTCGGTGCTGGAGAAGATCGTCGCGCGGATTCCGGTGGGCCGTCTCGGGCGGGCCGAAGACATCGCGCGCGGCGTGCTGTTCCTCATCCACGACGGTGCCGACTACATCACCGGCACCACCATCGACATCAACGGCGGCCAGTTGATGGCCTGAATTCCGCCACGCCGGAAGGACAAAAGAGGCAGCCCAGGTCGGCTGCCTCTCGACTTTTCTACGGGTTGGTGCCACGTAGGGGAAGACTTTCCCCCACCCGATCCATCCCGCCGATCGGGGATTTTCAGCGTCGGATCGAGGAGTTGCGATTTTGGATTGGTTGACGGCGGCCTTTCTGGGGCTGATCGAGGGGCTGACCGAGTTCCTGCCGGTTTCCTCCACCGGGCATCTGGTGTTGCTGGTCGATCTGCTCGGCTTCCACGCGCCTCCGGGCAAGACCTTCGAGATCGTGATCCAGCTGGGCGCGATCCTCGCGGTCTGCATCGTCTATCGCGCGCGGCTGTGGCGCGCCGCCACCGGGATGTTTACCGAGCCGACCGAGCGGCGTTTCGTCCGCAACCTTCTGCTCGCCTTTCTGCCCGCGATGGTGATCGGCGCGGTCGCCTATCCCTACATCAAGCGCCTGCTCGACAGCCCGATGGTGGTGTCGGCGATGCTGATCCTGGGCGGCATCGCGATCCTCCTGATCGAGCGCGCGGTGCGTGCGCCCAAGGTGTTTTCGGTGTCCGAGATGTCGCCGCGGCTCGCCCTCGGCATCGGCTTTTTCCAGTGCCTCGCGATGGTGCCGGGGGTGTCGCGCTCGGGCGCCACGATCATGGGCGCGCTGATGGCGGGGGTGGAGCGCAAGACCGCCGCCGAGTTCTCGTTCTTCCTCGCGATCCCGACGATGTTCGCGGCGACCGTCTACTCGCTCTACAAGAACCGCGCCGATCTCGACTTCAGCAACGTCGGGCTGATCGCGGTCGGCTTCGTCGTCGCCTTCCTCACCGCGATGGCGGTGGTCAAGGTGCTGGTGGGCTTCGTCGGCAAGCACGGTTTCGGCGTGTTCGCCTGGTATCGCATCGCCCTCGGGCTGGTGATGATCGCGGTGCTCCTCGCCCGCTAAAGCAAACGCCCCGGGGAGACCGGGGCGTTTTTTGATTTTCAGAAGGTATCCTTGCGTCGCCGGATCTCGGCGAACACCGCCGCGGCGGGTGCGTCGGCGAGGCCGAGGCGCGCCGCGAGCGCGGGG
>LUYR01000065.1 GCA_001603335.1 Rhodospirillales bacterium Alpha_05
GGCACGCTTGGCCAGCGAGCGACGCGATTGGGTTTGCGCCGCCGCCATCACCGCGAGGGCGGCAACCATCAGCGCGTCGATCTGGTGCAGCCGCCTGCGCCCGGCGATCGATCCCGCCGAAACCGCGACGGCGATGCCGTCCGCCTCGGCGAACCGTAGCAGCAACGCGCGAATCCGCGCGTCGTCGACGGTGCCGGTGGCGACGGTGTCGGCGGCGAAACCGACGATCTCGGCGGTGAGGCGGCGGACATTGGCGAGGAAGGCGGCTTCGGTGAGCGGCTGGGTGAACACCCCGGTGATAAGCGTCACCACCACCACGCCGATGATCGTGCATTCGGTGCGGGCGAGCGCGAGGCCGAGGCCCGCCGCCGGATTGAGCACTGACGGCAGGATCACCACCGCCGCCGACATCCCGATCATCATCGCGCCGTAGGCCGGAGTGCCGCGCAGCACCTGGGCGAGCCCGGCGGAGATCGCGACGCAGACGCCGAGGAGGACGATGTCGAGGTAGGGATCGGGAACCAGCCAGAGGATCGCGAAGCCGAGCGCCGCGCCGATTACCGTGCCGAGGATGCGGAACAGGCCGCGCTCCAGCATCAGGCCGCGGTAGGGCTGGATCACCACCCACACCGGCATCGCCGCCCAGTAGGCGTTCTCGAGGTGGAACATCGCCGCGATCGCGAACGCGATCCACGCCGCGAGCGCGAGGCGGAGGCCGTGGAACAGGGCGGCGCGGGAAAACGAAAGGTCTGGTCGCGCCAGCATCGGCGAAGGATCCGTTAGGTGTCGGGGGAGGGAAGATCGCCGAAATCGGCGAATTGGGCCAGCGATTCCCGCCGGCCCAGCAGTGCCTCCGGGTTCAGGCGGCGGTTTCCATCGCGTCGGAGTAGGTGCCCTTGCGCGCCGCGTGGTTGCAGGCGGCGCGATGGGCGAGGGCCTTTTGCGCCTCGGCGACGTTGGCGGGGTCGCCGTGCCAGATGTCGAGCGCGGGTTGCTGGATCGCGCGGGCATAGGAGAAGGTGAGCGCCCAGGGCATGCGGCTGCGGTGGCGGAGGTTCATCGCGTTCAGCCGCGCCGAGGCGAGCTCGGAGGACTGGCCGCCGGAGAGGAAGGCGATCGCCGGAACCGCCGCCGGGACGGTGCGCAGCAGGCACGCCACGGTGGCGTCGGCGACCTCCTCGACGCTGTTCTGGGTCGGGCAGTCGAGGCCCGGGAGAATCATGTTGGGCTTCAGCACCATGCCTTCGAGGAACACGCTCTGGGTGGCGAGGGCGGTGAACACGGTGCGCAGGGTCTCCTCGGTGACCGCGAAGCAGCGTTCCATGCTGTGGTCGCCGTCCATCAGCACCTCGGGTTCGACGATCGGCACGATCCCCGCTTCCTGGCAGAGCGCCGCGTAGCGCGCCAGGGCGTGGGCGTTGGCTTCGAGGCAGCCGAGGCTCGGGATGTTGGCGCCGATGGTGATCACCGCGCGCCACTTGGCGAACTTCGCGCCGAGCTTGGCGTATTCGGCGAGGCGGTCGCGCAATCCGTCCAGCCCTTCGGTGATCTTCTCACCCGGATGACCCGCCATCGGCTTCGCGCCCTTGTCGACCTTGATTCCGGGGACGATGCCGACGTTGGCGAGCGCCTCGGGGAAGGGGGTGCCGTCGTTGAGGCGCTGACGGATGTTTTCGTCGGAAAGGATCGCGCCGCCGATGCTGTCGGCAAGTCCCGGAGTGGTGACGATCCACTCGCGGTAGGTTCGGCGGGCTTCTTCGGTCTGGGGAATGTCGAGGGCGGCGAAGCGTTTGTTGGCGGTGCCGGTGCTTTCGTCCATTGCCAGCAGTCCTTTGTCGCCGGCGACCATCGCCATCGCGGTGTTCATCAGGTCCTGGGTATGCATGTGCGTTGCTCCACTCCGTTTTCGCGGGACGGGTTGGCCGAGCCTGGATGATGAACGGCTGACGCCGGGGGCGTGCCCCCGAACCCAGTTTCCATATAGGGACGGCTCACGGGCCGCGCCCGGGTTCGCCGTCGGGCTCCCGGTTTCGTCCCGAATGCGTCTCTCGGGCGTACTGGGTGTGGGGCTCATACGCGCTTACGTTGTGGGCGCAAGGGGTAACCGACGGAACTCATGGGGGATTTCCCGAATCGCGTGCTCCCGTATGCCAAAATCCAATCGATTCGGGGCGCAGGTTTACGCTCCGAAGAAGGAGGGTTCGCACGCGAAAGCATGGGGCGAGTATGTGGCGAAAATTAGAATGCGAATAATACGCAGTTAAAATCCTCCGAAAGAGGCAAAATAATAGGACAGAGTCACTGTCGAAACGACCTAATGCCCAAAAAAAACCGCCGCGACTCGGAAAATGGAAAAACCGGAACTGGACTTCTCAGATGAGTCAAAGCTAGTTTCGGCTCAGGGTCATATAAGACTAAAACGGTAAGAGGTCCAAAAAGGCTGCGAATCGAAGCGATAACGCGGCCATGGATCTCAGCGTCGGCCAACGATGCTCATACCGTTCAGGCAAACATGTAACAGCGTAAACTCGGTCTTCTGCGAGGACTTCGTGGCAGACCAGGGCAAAATCCGCACCGGTTTGGGGTTTTGCCTAAGAGTCGAACCTATTGCAGGTGAGGAACATGGCCCCATCCGAACAGCCTCTGGTTTTGCCGCCGCTCGACGACGAGAAGCCGAGCGGTTTGCTGGGTATTTCGTCCGCCGGCGAAGGCTTCGAGCGCCTTCTCGCGTTGCTGATCATCCTCGGCATGTCGCCGCTTCTGGTTTCCGTCACCGCGCTGGTGCTTGCGGCTCAGGGGCGCCCGATCTTCTACAGCGGCGAGCGGATCGGCCGCTACGGTCGCGCCTTCAACATCAAGAAATTCCGCACCCTCGCCCTCGATGCGGAAAACCGCCTGCGGGGCAGCGTCCTCGGCGCGCGGAGCAACCTCGAAACCCCGCTCGGGCGCTACCTCAGGGTGACGCGGATCGACGAGCTGCCACAACTCTGGAACATCGCGGCGGGCGAGATGAGCTTCTTCGGACCGCGCCCGACGCGCCCCGCCGTGCTCGCCGAACAGGGCGGCAGCATCGCCGGGGTTCTGGCCGCGCCGCCGTTCAAGCCCGGGCTGATCGGCCCGGTGCAGCTCTACATGCCGCACGGCGCGTCGAAGCGTATCCGCTACGCGTTTCTCCGCCGTATCTATCTCTCCTCGGATGTCCACAAGCTCAGCCAGCTCGGCCTCGCCGTGCTCTGCGCCACGGCGATGTGCACAAAGGTCTTCGAGGTCAGCCGGGATTACGTCGCGCGCTTCAGCCGCACCCGCAGCACCTCGGAGCGCCGCCAGAGCTTTCGCGTCGCTCCGACGCGCCCGGTCCAGGTGTACGTCGCCGACGAGTCCTGCGGTCCGGTCTACGCAGGCAAGGTGGTCGACATCGATGACCAAGCCTTCTCGCTCAAAGAAGAGGGTGTGCAAATCCGTCCCGGCCAACAAATCGATCTTGTCGTCAGGGCAAAGAAATCCGGTCGTTGGCGCACGTATCATGCGTACGGTCGCGTAACGAGCGTCGCCTCAATTCCTCCAGACTGTGATCACGGCGATCCTCGGCGTTTGGTCTTCTTCGATCATGTTTCAGATGCCGGTCAGTATGTCGTTGAGCGTTACATTCTGAGGAAATCAATCCTATGAAAAACCTCCGTCGATACATCGTCCCCACTCTCGCGGCCCTCCTCCTCGGAGCGTGCACCCAGGACTTTGCGGAAATCGCCGATCATCCGCTCGCGGTGGAGCCCGCGCCCGACCTCAACACCACCGTCGGCGACTACCGCCTGCGCCCCTACGACGTCCTGGTGGCCGACTACTTCTTCAATCTCCAGCCGCAAGAGCACTACATCATCCAGAACGGCGACGAGCTCGAGATCCGCTTCGCCACCGCGCCCGACCTCAACGTGCAGCAAACCGTGCGCCCCGACGGCCGGGTTTCGCTCCCGTACCTCGGCGACGTGGTGATCGCGGGCAAGACCCCCTCGCAGGCCAACGCCATGCTCAAGAGCCGCTACGACGGCAAGTTCCGCGATACCGACATCTTCTTCTTCCTGCGGCGCTCGCGCGCGGCGGTGGAGGAACTGCGCTCGGTGGTGACCTCCAACGACCGCGGCCAGAGCAAGGCGATCCTGGTGCGCCCCGACGGGCGGATCACCCTGCCAGGCATCGGCGAACTTCCGGCGGAGGGCAGGGTGCTCTCCGAAGTCAACGCCGAGGCCAACAAGCTCTACGGCGACCGCTGGGCCGGCGTGTCCATCGACCTCGGCCTCCAGAGCACCCGCAACCTCTTCGTCTACGTGCTGGGCGCGGTGAACACGCCGGGCGCCTACACCATCAACGCGCCGGTCTCGGTACAGCAGGCGGTGGCGATGGCGGGCGGCTACCGCGACCGTGCCGACATGGACGAGTTCTACGTGCTGCGGAAGAACGGCCACCAATACGCGTTCACCAAATACAACGCGAAGATGCTGTTCGTGGCCGACAAGCCGCGGGTGATGGAATTACGCTCCGACGACGTCGTCTACATCCCCCGCAGCGGTCTCAACCAGGCGGCCGACGTGATGCAGGACATCACCCGGATGATCACCTTCAACGGGATCGGCGGCTCGGTCAGCTACCAGCTCAACAACAACTAGTCCGAGGCGGCGAGGAAACGAATGGAAACGCACTCCGATCTGATCCGCAAGGCGCTGATGGGGCTCTTCTACAAGAAGTCCCTGATCGTCAAGACCATCGTGTTTTCACTGGTCGTCCTCGCCGCTTTGGTCATCGTCTCGCCGCGGGTCTACCTCGGCAACTTCGGCGTGCTGGTGCGCTCGCCCGATCTCGACACCTCGCGGATCCTGCCCAACACCGGCATCTACATGAACCAGCCGTTCATGAACCAGGAATTCCTCGCCAACGAAATCGAGGTGATGACCAGCGACGCGGTGCTCGACCGGGTGCTGACCCAGATCCGCGCCAAGTATCCGCAGTTCACCCCCTCGATGCTGATGTATGGCCCGGAGTGGCTCTCGAGCGGGCTGCGCAAGCTCAACGACATGCTGAAGAAGCCGCCCACCGAGGTCGAGCTCGCCGCCGCGCGCAGCGCCGACATCCAGGGGCTGCGCGACCTGATCACGATCACGCCGCTCCAGGGTACCTACGTGCTCGACGTCTCGGTGCGGTTCTTCAATCCCGAAATCCTTCTGTCGTTGCAGCGCTTCCTCCTCGACGCCTACTACGACCAGCGCGGCGCGGTGCTTTCGTCCAATAACGCTGCCGACGTCTATCTCAAGGACGCGGACTCGCAGCGCCAGACCTGGGAAAAGCAGGCGCGCGAGATCGTGCGCTTCCGCAGCGCCAACAACCTGCACGCCTTCGAGGCCACCCGCGGGCAACTGGTGTCTTCGATCGCGGCGAAGGAAGAGGAAATCCGCAATCTCGAAGCGGATACCCGCGAGGTGGAGATCCAGCTCGGGCTGCTCAAGAACGGCGCCAACCTGTTGAGCATCCGCCCGCGCGCCGCCGATGAAAGCCGGGTCCTGGGTTCGCTCACCGCCGACATCGCGACCAACGAATCGAAGCTGGTGCAATTCCCCGCGGATTCGCCGCGCGCCCGCGACCTGCGCAGCGAATTGAAGGGCCTCTACACCAAATACGCGGCGACCCTGCAGCAATTCCTCGAAGGCCGCCGCGACGCCAATCTCAACAGCATGGCGGTGGCGAAGGGCGTGCTGAAGTCGCTCAACCTCGAGATCGCCGACCTCACCAAGAACTACCAGATCCTCGAGAACATGTCGGAAGAGGCCGACGTGTCGAAGGAATCCTACCAGTCGTTCCTGCGCAAGGTGCAGGAGATCCGGGTCGACAACATCCTCAGGCAATCCTCGAACGGCAGCGTTTCGGTGGTTCGCCTGCCGTTCGTCGACGGCAAGCCGGTGTGGCCGTCGGTGCCGATCCTGCTGCCGCTGTTCGTCGTGGTGTCGGCGTTCGTCGGGATGATGCTTGCCTACCTCCTGACGCTGTTCGAGGACGTGATTCTCGAACCCTCGGAGCTGAAGCGCCTCGGCCTGCCGTGCATCGGCAGCCTGCCGATGCTGCCCCAGCCGCGCGAGGACGCGTCGAAATGGGAGATCCCGACGAAATCCAACGACAAGGTCCTGGGGCCGGAGGTCCCCAGCGATCCCTTTCTCGCCCGAGAATGGCTCGCCGTCGACCGGGAACAAGGATTTCGCTGCATGACCGCGCCGGGGTGCGTGATGCCGTTCGTCGCGCCCTGGCCGATGTGCGCCGCGATCGGCGGCTATGTCTTCTCCGAGCTCAGCCAGCCGATGCTGGGTTCGGTGGGTGCGGCCAATGCCGCCTGGCCGTCGCTGCCCGCGTTCCTCGGCCGCCACCGCATGCACGCGCTGTTCGCCGAGCTGCCGCGCGCCGAGCTCGAGCGCAACCACCGCCTCACC
>LUYR01000066.1 GCA_001603335.1 Rhodospirillales bacterium Alpha_05
GGGGCGCGACGGCCACCCGGCGCTCGGCGGGTTTTTGCCGCCGGTGCCGCTGCCGCGGCGGATGTGGGCGGGCGGTCGCCTCGAATGGCTGACCCCGCTCAAGGTCGGCGGCGCGGCGGACAAGACCTCGACGGTCACCGACGTGCAGGTCAAGCACGGCAAGACCGGGCCGCTGGTGTTCGTCACCGTGCTGCACGAGTTCCGCCAGGATGGCGCGCTCTGCCTGCGCGAGGAACACGACATCGTCTACCGCGGCTACGACCGGCCGGGAACGCCGCCGCCGAAGCCGCTGGCCGCGCCCGCCGAGCCCGAGTTCTCGCGCACCGTGACGCCCGACCCGGTGCTGCTGTTCCGCTATTCGGCGCTGACCTTCAACGGTCATCGCATTCATTACGACCGCAGTTTCTGCACCGAGGAGGAAGGTTATCCGGGTTTGATCTTCCACGGTCCGTTGACCGCCACCCTGCTGGTGGACCTGGTTCGGACCGAGATCCCCGGCGCTCGGTTGCGGTCATTCCAGTTTCGGGCGGTGAGCCCGTTGTTCGATACGGCTCCGTTTACCATTCACGGCTGCAAGACCCCACAGTCCGCTGACGGAGCGTATACCCTCTGGGCCCTGAACCCGGAGGGGGCACTTGCCATGCAGGCGGAAGCCAGGATCGCGGTCTGACCCCCCGCCCCCGGCTTGAAGGCACCGACTGCACCGGCGAGACCGGCAAGGCCCCGGCTTGATGCCGGTCCCCTCGTTCCAATTGGCGCGAGTCGGGGCCTTTCTCTCCTCCGGGCGCATCTCGCCTGAGGGAACGTCACCCGACGCACGAATTTGTGTCGCCGGAATGTCTTTACCTGTTCCTAGGAAATCGGCTTTAATGGCCGCTTACGGGTTGCCTGAGATCGGGCCGGGATTGGGGGTTTCCGTGAGTCGGACGCTACCGCCGTTGGTCGCTCTGCGGAGTTTTGAATCCGCAGCGCGCCATTTGAGCTTCAAGGACGCCGCCGAAGAGCTGAGCGTCACGCCCTCCGCGGTCAGTCACCAGATCCATAATCTGGAGACCTACCTCGGCGTGCGGCTGTTCCATCGGATGAACCGCGCGCTGCGGCTTTCCGGCGCGGGCGAAGCGTATGTGCAGAAGATCCGCATGGCCTTCGACCAGATCGAGCAGGCCACCCGCGACCTCACCTCCGCCGCCGAGGCCGATGTCCTCACCCTGTCCGCGCCGCCGTCGCTCACCGCGACCTGGCTGGTGCCGCGCCTGAAATCGTTCCGCGAGCAGTTCCCGGGCTTCGACGTCCGGGTCAAGGGCACGATGGACGACATCGACTACGCGCGCGACAACGTCGACGCCTCGATCCGCTACGGGTACGGCGACTACCCCGGCCTCGAGGTCGAGCACCTGTCGACCGAGCGGATGCTGGTGCTGTGCAGCCCCGCGCTGCTCAAGGGCGGCATGCCGATCCACAGCCCGCGCGACGTGCTGAAGCACCCGCTGATCCATTCCGAGTGCCGCCTCACCAGCTGGGGCGACTGGCTCCGCGCCGCCGGCCTGCCGGAAGCGGAAACCCATGGCGGCTTCCGCTTCACCCACTCGGCGCACTCGCTGCGCGCCGCGGCGGACGGTCTCGGCATCGCGCTGGAAAACGACCTGATGGCGGCGGACTACCTTGCCGACGGCAACCTCGTGGTGCCGTTCGTCGTCAATTTCGAGGTGCCGCGCCGCGCCGGGTATTACTTCGTCTGCCCGCCGGAGAGCCTGCCGACCGCGAAGGTGCAGGCGGTGCGCCAGTGGTTGCGCGCCGAATTCAACGCCTCCGACGCTGCGTGCATGGTGCGCGCCCGCGCCGTCGCCACCTGAGCAATCCCCGAATTCCGCCGCACGGCGTCCGGCCTTCGCCGGACGCGCGGTGCGGCTGCGGTCACCAGATCGTCGCGGCGGCTTCCACCGCGTCGAGCACGAGTTGGGCGGTCGCCTGCGACGAGGCCGGGTTTTGCCCGGTCACCAGCCGCCCGTCGGCGATCGCGTAAGGGGCGAAGGGCTCGCCGTTCTCGAACAGCGCGCCGAGTTCGCGCAGCCGCGATTCGAGCAGGAACGGAACGTCGTCGACGAGTCCGACGGCGCGTTCCTCGGCGTCGGTGAAGGCGGTTATCGCCTTGCCCATCACCAGCGGCTGGCCGTCGGTCTCGACCGCCGAAAGCAGCCCGGCCGGTCCGTGACACACCGCGCCCACCACCTTGCCGTTCCGCCACATCTCGCCGATCAACGCGGCGAGCGGCGCGCTGCACGGCAGATCCCACATCGTGCCATGCCCGCCGGGGAGAAAGATCGCGTCGAAGCTGCCGCCGTCGAGCGAGGCCAGCGCGTGGCTCTGGGTGAGCATGCTCGCGGCGAGGCCGTCGGCGCGGAAGCGGGCGACGCTTTCCGGTTCGACGTCGCCGGTTTCCGTCGAGCGCGGGTCGATCGGGATGACCCCGCCCTTGATCGAGGCGAGGGTGACGCGCGCGCCCGCGTCGGCGAAGGTGAAGTAAGGCGTGGTGAGCTCCTCCAGCCACAACCCGGTGGGTTTGTCGGTGGCGCCCATGGTCGCATTGGAGGTGGTGACGATGAGAATCCGCGGTTGACCCATGATTGATCTCCTGTTGTCGGCTCTCTTCCATAGAAGTGAGGGCGACGGCGGCAAAAGTCACGTCGGCGCGGTGGCGGCGGGGCTGGCGAGGCGGGCCGCCTCGAACGCCGCGTGG
>LUYR01000067.1 GCA_001603335.1 Rhodospirillales bacterium Alpha_05
CGGGGCAGGAGCCTGCTACCGGTGCAAGCCTGTATCTGCATTCCCTTCTCGGCATCCTGCCCAAGCCGAAGCCGCCAGCCCGCGTGCTGGTGCCGCTCGGGGTCAAGGACGCCGCCTTGCTGGAAGACCTGCGCGACACCGGATTCGTTACGGTCGCGGCGGTTTCGCCCTGCGAGGACTGGATGGCTGAGGCGGTGCGCCTCAACTGCACGCACCTTTTGCACGACGGCAAGCCGTGTCCGGTTCCGCGTGCCCCTTCACTCTAGATTTGAGACAGCGAGTATCATCAGATGAGCAATGTCGCGGTGGTCGGCGCCCAGTGGGGCGACGAGGGCAAAGGTAAGGTCGTGGATTGGCTGTCGGAGCGCGCCGACGTCGTGGTGCGCTTCCAGGGCGGGCATAACGCCGGCCACACGCTGGTGATCGGCGGCGTGACCTACAAGCTGAGCCTGCTGCCCTCGGGCGTGGTGCGCGGCAAGCCGAGCTTCATCGGCAACGGCGTGGTCGTCGACCCGTGGGCGCTGCTCGACGAGATCGGGCGGATTTCCAAGCAGGGCGTAGCGATCACCCCCGACGTCCTGGCGCTCGCCGACAACGCCTGCCTGATCCTGCCGCTGCACCGCGACCTCGACCTGATCCGCGAAAACGCGAGCGAGGCGGGCAAGATCGGCACCACCGGTCGCGGCATCGGCCCGGCTTATGAAGACAAGGTGGCCCGCCGCGCGATCCGCGTCTGCGATCTCGCCGACCTTGCCGCGATGGACGACAAGATCGAGCGCCTGCTCACCCATCACAACGCGCTGCGTCGCGGCCTCGGCGTCGCCGAGATCGACGGTCGCCAGCTCAAGGACGAACTCCTCGCGATCAAGGACCAGGTCCTGCCGTTCGCCAAGCCGGTGTGGCTGGAACTCGACCGCCTGCGCCGCGACAACAAGCGGATGCTGTTCGAGGGCGCGCAGGGCGCGATGCTCGACGTCGACCACGGCACCTATCCCTACGTCACCTCGTCCAACACCGTCAGCGGCCAGGCCGCGGCGGGCTCGGGCATGGGTCCGTCGGCGGTCGGCTATGTGCTCGGCATCGCCAAGGCCTACACCACCCGCGTCGGCAGCGGTCCGTTCCCGACCGAGCTGTTCGACAGCACCGCCGAATACCTCACCGATCGCGGCCGCGAGTTCGGCACCGTCACCGGGCGGCGTCGCCGCTGCGGCTGGTTCGACGCGGTCGGCGTGCGCCAGGCGCTCAAGACCGGCGGCGTCAAGGGCATCGCGATGACCAAGCTCGACATCCTCGACGGCCTGCCGGAGATCAAGGTCTGCGTCGCCTACGACCTCAACGGCGAGCGCATCGAGCGCCTGCCCGCGTCGATGACCGACCAGGCGGCGGTGAAGCCGATCTACGAGACCATCGAAGGTTGGTCGCAGAGCACCTACGGCGCGCGCTCCTGGGCCGAACTGCCGGCGAACGCGATCAAGTACGTGCGCCGCGTCGAGGAACTCACCGAGACCCCGGTGGCGCTGCTCTCCACCAGCCCCGAGCGTGAAGACACGATTCTGGTGCAGGATCCGTTCGCGGACTAAACCCTTGGGCGAATTGCACCCGCACCGGGAAGCTGTCAAACTCGGTGCGGGTGCGCACAGGCCCGATCGTTCACCAGGGGGAGAGGCTGCCGGATGGCTGACGGGGGGAACCTAAACCACGCCGAAACCGCCCCGGTAAGCGCGGGCGCGGACGGCACCGTCGTTCTCCGCGATCGCTTCACCGTCTTCCCCAACCGGCCGATTCCCGAACTCGATTCGCCGAACGCGCTCGCCTACGCGGTGGAAGACCGCCGTGGCGGCCGCCCGGTGTTCGCGCTGGCGCTGCCCGCCGACCTGCCGGTGCGCCTCGGTACGATCCAGAAGATGAAGGGGCAGCAGTTCAACTCGCTGCTCGCGATCATCGACTACGGCTTCGCCTTCTGGCCGCCGATGCAGCGCGAAACCGTGATCGTGCTGTTCGAGCGCCCGTTCGGCGGCCGCCTCGTCACCACCCTCGACGACAGCTTCCAGCCGCTCTCCGACCCCGATTACCAGAAGATCATCCTAAAGCCCCTGGTGCAGGGGATCGAGGAGCTGCGGGGCAGGGGGATCGTGCATCGCGGCATCCGCCCGACCAACATCTTCTTCATGGACGCGGAGCGCACCCGCCCGGTGATCGGCGAGTGCGTCAGCGCGCCGCCGGGCTTCGACCAACCGACGCTGTGCGAGCCGATCGAATCCGCCATGGCCTCGCCCGAGGGGCGGGGCGCGGGGCATCCGGCCGACGACATGTACGCCTTCGGCGTGACCCTTCTCTACATCCTCATCGGCAAGCGCCCCGGCGGACAGGCGCGCGGCCGCGACCTCACCCGCGCCAAGGTGATGCTCGGCAGCTTCGCCGCGCTCACCGGCGACGCGCGCTTTCCGCTGGCGATGATCGAGGTGCTGCGCGGCCTGCTGATCGACGATCCGTTGCTGCGCTGGGACGTCGAGGCGATGAAGCTATGGGTCGCCGGGCGGCGGCTGAGCCCGATCCTGGCGAAGCCCGAGAAGCGGGCGCAGCGCGCGTTCCGCTTCGAGGGGAGCGAGGTCTGGACCCGCCGCGACCTCGCCATGACCCTCGCCGACAACTGGGAGAAGGCGACCGGGCCGGTGATGGACGGCCAGGTCGAGGTTTGGCTGCGGCGCTCGCTCGACGAAAAGGAGGGCGCCGAGGCGATCGCCGAAGCGGTGCGCTCCGCCACCTTCCCCGGCAGCCAGAACGCGGTGGTCAACCCGGACACCATCCTCGCCCGGGTGTGCATGATCCTCGATCCCACCGGGCCGGTGCGCTACAAGTCGGCGCGCTTCCTGCCCGAGGGGCTGGGCGCGGCGCTCGCGGTGGCGACGATGCGGCAGAAGGACGTCCGCGCGATCGCCGAATGCGTGCTGCGCGAAGTGCCGGAGGGCTGGTTCCAGGTCCAGCCGACCTTCGACCCCGCCTACGTGGTGATGATGTCGCAATTCAAAGGCATCCGCGCCCACCTGCGCCAGTCGCAACCGGGCTTCGGCGTCGAGCGCTGCCTCTACGAACTCAACGACAGCCTGCCGTGCCTGAGCCCGCTGCTGCAGGACGAATACGTGCTCGAAATCGAGGACCTGTTGCCCGCACTCGACCGCGCGGCGAAGCGCGTGGACGCGAAATCCTGGCCCGCCGACCGCCATATCGTCGCGTTCGTCGCCGCCCACTTCCGCTTCGACGTGGAAAAGCAGATCGCCGCGCTCAATAGCCCCCAGGCCGACACCTCGGCGCTCGGCCTCCTCAGCCTGCTGGCGGTGCTGCAGTGGAAGCTCGGCCCCGAGACCCTGCACGGCCTCACCGGCTGGATCGGCGGGTTGGTTGCGCCGATCATCAACAGCTACCACAACCGCGAGGTCCGCAAGCGCCTGGAAAAGGATATCCCCAAGCTGGTGCGCAAGGGGAGCTTGCCGGATCTCTACAACGCGCTCGACGACGTCGAGGAGCGGCAGAAGGATCTCGACGGCTTCGCCTGGGCGAAGGCCGAGTTCGCGGGCGCGGAGCAGGAGATGCTCGATATGGAGGCGGATGCCTCGAGCCGCGACGCCAATGCGCATCGCCTCGGCCAGCAGACCGCCGCGGTGGTTTCGGTGATGATCGGCCTGGCCACGATCTGCGTGGTGCTGGCGATGCAACTGTGGTGATCTGATGGCCAAACCCAAATCCAAAGCCGCGGGAAAACCGCAGAAGTCCGGTGCATTCACCCGCATCCTGGTGATCTCGTTGGCGCTGGCGTTCGGCTTGATGTTCCTGCCGACGGTGATCTTCCTGCTGTTCGCAATGCTGCCGACGATCGCCGCCTACGTGGTGGAGAAGAAGCCCGCCAAATACGAGTGGATCTGCGTCGGCGGGCTCAACTTCGCCGGAGCGGTGCCGTTCCTCGTCACCCTGTGGATGGGGCGGCATACCGTCGAGGCCGCCGGGGCGATGCTCACCGACGTGTTCACCCTGATGGCGATCTATGGCGCAGCCGGGGTCGGCTGGCTGATCTTCATGGCGCTGCCGCCGGTGATCGGAATCTTCATGCAGATGAAGGCGCAGCGCCGCGTCGCGACGCTCAAGGCGACCCAGGCGCGGCTGATCGCCACCTGGGGCCCGGAGGTCGGTCGGGTCAAGCCCTGAGCCGCCCCGCCGCCAATGAAAAACCCCCGCGATCATCGCGGGGGTTTTTTGGTGTTCGACGAGGGACGTCGACGTTAGAGGTGGAGGTTCTGTTCCACCACCGCGGTGCGCATGCTTTTCTGCAACTTTTCCAGGGCTCGCACCTCGATCTGGCGGATGCGCTCGCGGGAAATACCGTATTCGCGGCTCAAGTCTTCAAGGGTCGCCGGGCTTTCCGACAGCCGCCGCGCTTCGAGAATGCGGCGTTCGCGGAGGTTGAGCAGGCGCATCGCGTCCTTCAGCAGGCGGCGGCGCTCGCCCAGTTCTTCGCGTTCGGCGAGCAGGGTTTCCTGATCGTCGCTGTCGTCGACCAGCCAATCCTGCCATTCACCGTCGCCGTCGATGCGCAGCGGCGCATTCAGCGAGTGATCGGGAGAGGAGAGGCGGCGGTTCATGTTGATCACGTCGGTCTCGTTGACCGAAAGCTTGTGCGCGATCGCGGCGACGATCTCGGGCTTCAAATCGCCTTCCTCGATCGCCTGCATCTGGCCCTTGAGCTTGCGCAGGTTGAAGAAGAGCTTCTTCTGCGCCGCGGTGGTGCCCATTTTGACCAGCGACCAGGAGTGGAGGATGTATTCCTGGATCGAGGCGCGGATCCACCACATCGCGTAGGTCGCGAGGCGGAAACCGCGCTCGGGGTCGAAGCGTTTCACCGACTGCATCAAGCCGACGTTGCCCTCGGAGATCACTTCACCGATCGGGAGGCCGTAGCCGCGATAGCCCATGGCGATCTTGGCGACGAGGCGCAGGTGGGAGGTGACCATCTTGTGGGCGGCTTCCATGTCGCCCTGATCCCGGTAGCGGATCGAGAGTTCGTACTCTTCTTCCGGGGCGAGCATCGGGAATTTGCGGATTTCCTGAAGGTACCGCGTGAGGTTCTGTTCCGGTCCGATTGACAGATCGACGGTTGCTGCAGACATATTCTGCCCTCCCTTCTCAGTCGTTGTATTCGGTCCTGGGTGCACCCCCGGTGTGGCGGCGGCGCTTATTTTGACGAGGCTTTTTAAGGACGCCTCGCTTGGCTTGAATCGATCGTGCAATTCCCTATATGCCAAGTCAAGTATTAGATTCGAGAGCCCTCCCGGAACGCGGCCAGAAGCGCCGTCATGTCTTCCGGAAGTTCGCTTGAGAAAACCAAAAAAGCCTTAGAAACCGGATGATTAAAGCCGATGCGCCAGGCGTGGAGCGCCTGCCGGTCGAACCGATTGATAAAACCCTTCAATTCGTCGGGAAAATCGATCACACCCTTGTGTGCTTTTCGACCATAAAGTGGGTCTCCTACAAGGGGATGCCCGTTTTCCGCGCAGTGGACTCGGATCTGGTGGGTGCGGCCGGTGGCGAGGCGGCACTCG
The DNA here is from genome assembly GCA_001603335.1 of Rhodospirillales bacterium Alpha_05. GTDB lineage: Bacteria > Pseudomonadota > Alphaproteobacteria > Rhodospirillales > Rhodospirillaceae > Oleispirillum. The sequence continues at coordinate 5,592 of LUYR01000067.1, forward strand.
ATCAGGGTGGCGATCCGGCCGAAGCGCTCGATCACCCGATAGCGCGTCAACGCATGCTTTCCGCCGCTCGCGACCACCGCCATCTTTTTGCGGTCGCGGGGGCTGCGCCCGATGTTGCCCTCGTATTCGCCGGTCTCCGGCGTCACCATCCCCCACACCAATGCGTAGTAGGCCCGGTCCAGGGTGTGCGCGGCGAACTGCTCGGAAAGCCCGATGTGGGCAGCGTCCGACTTCGCCACCACCATCAGGCCGCTGGTGTCCTTATCGATGCGATGCACGATCCCAGGCCGCCGCACGCCGCCAATTCCCGAAAGGCCTTCGCCGCAGTGGGCGAGCAACGCGTTGACCAGGGTGCCCTGCGGATTCCCGGCGGCGGGGTGGACGACCATCCCCGGCGGCTTGTCGAGCACCAGCAGGTCGGTATCCTCGTACACCACCTCAAGCGGGATATCCTCGGGGATCGGGTCGGCGTCGACCGGTGGCGGCGGCGCGACGCGGAGCGTCTGCCCCGGTTTGACCTTGGCAGAGGGGTCGGTTAAGGTGCCGCCGTCGACGGTGACGAAGCCGTCCGAGATCAGCGCCTTGAGGCGCGAGCGCGAAATCGCCGGGAAGACGGTCGCGCAGGCCTTGTCGAGGCGCGCTGCGGCGGCTTCCCAGGTGGCGACCAAAGGAGCATCGCAAGTGGATATGGAATCGGGCGAGACGGGCATGGATCGGTCGGAGCTCATTAAGGTCATCAAGAGAGTTACCCTGATCCTCGGTGTGATGATCGTGATCTTCATCGCGGTGATCGGATATCGGCTGTTCTTCCATACACCGGCCCCAGTGCCGACCCAGCATGAAAACGCCGCCGCTCCGGCGATGGTTCCGAGTGTCCCTTCACAAATTGTGGATTATTCCGCGATCCCGCTCGACCAGCCGCCGGGCTCGGCGATCGCCCGCACCGCGGCGAACGGCAACTGGCTTTATCTCACCGTCACCGGCGGCGGCGCGCCCGACCGGGTGATCGTCGTCGACGTCGCGCGGGGCCGGGTGATCTCCACCATCGGTCTCGGTGCGGCGGATACGCTGCCGAGGCGTTGATCCGGTGCGCGCGTCCCGGGTGATGGTTTCCGCGGCGGCCTGGGTCGAGCTCCTCGCCCACACCGCCGCCGAGTGGCCGCGCGAGGCCTGCGGCCTCCTCGTCGGCAGAATCGATGCCGACGGCAACGTCTGGATCGCGGCGTCCGAGCCGGTCGCCAACCTCGCCTCGACCGACGACGCGTTCGAGCTCGACCCGGCGGCACGAATCGCGCTCCAGCGCCGCCTCCGCGAGACCGGCGAGGGGCACGCCATCGTCGGGCATTATCATTCCCATCCCTTCGGCGAGCCGGATCCCTCGGTCCGCGATCTTGCCCGCGCCGAGGAGGCGGACCTGGTCTGGCTGATCGTCTCCGCCGGGCCGGAAGGGGTGCGCGGCGTCGGCGCCTACGTCGCCGCGCCCGGTTCCAGGCTGGTTCCGGTGGCGTTGTCGGTCCGGCCGCAATGAAAATTCACCGGAATGCAAAAAACCTCTTGCGCGCCTAAGCCCATGCGGGTAGAAGGGCGCTCCGCTTCGGCCTGCGACCCCATCGTCTAGAGGCCTAGGACACCGGCCTTTCACGCCGGCAACACGGGTTCGAATCCCGTTGGGGTCGCCACCGAAACGGACGCTTCACGAAGACTTCAAGCGCAGTCTGGACAAGCCGCAAATCGCGTGCTACTTCCTCCGGACCGGCCTTCAAGTCCCCATCGTCTAGAGGCCTAGGACACCGCCCTCTCACGGCGGTAACAGGGGTTCGAATCCCCTTGGGGACGCCAGTTTTCTGGCATCGATTACAAAACTTCGGCCTGCCGCATCCGCCCCGAGCATCGCTCGGGGCGCGGTCGTTTGTGGCTCAGGCGTTGTCGTCGCGGCCGCCGGTCACAAGGGTGAACTTCGGC
>LUYR01000068.1 GCA_001603335.1 Rhodospirillales bacterium Alpha_05
GGCGATGCGGCGGTGAGCGACGCGGCGGCGAGCCTCACCACCGCCGCGGTGCTGTTCACGGAAGCCTAGTCCTTGGCGTCCTCGGCTTCCGCCTCGAGCTGCTTGCGGATGCCGAGGAGTTCCTGGCGGCGCTCGTCGCTGGTGGCGGGGTAGCTGAGCTTCAGGTCCTCGAGCGCGTCGACGATCACCTGGGATACGATCAGGCGCGCGTTCTCCTTGTCGTCGGCGGGCACCACGTACCAGGGCGAATCCTTGGTGCTTGTGGCCTCGAGCGCGTCCTGATAGGCCTCCTGGTAGGCGTCCCAGTGCTTGCGCTCCTGGATGTCGGCGAGGCTGAACTTCCAGTTCTTGTCCGCCTCGTCGATCCGCGCGAGGAACCGCTGGCGCTGCTCCTCCTTCGACAGATGGAGGAAGAACTTGAGCACCCGCGTGCCGTTGGCGTGGAGATGGCGCTCGAAATCGACGATCGAGCGGTAACGGTCGCGCCACAGGGATTTGTCGCAGAGATCGGCCTTCCCCTCGCCCACCAGATATTCGGGGTGCACCCGCACCACCAGCACCTCCTCGTAGTACGAGCGATTGAAGATGCCGATGCGGCCGCGCTCGGGCAGGCAGCGGGCGGTGCGCCAGAGGAAGTCGTGCTGGAGCTCCTGCGCGCTCGGGGTCTTGAAGCTGTAGACCTCGCAGCCCTGCGGGTTGACCCCCGACATCACGTGGCGGATCACGCCGTCCTTGCCCGCCGCGTCCATGGCCTGGAAGATCAGCAGCAGCGCATAGCCGTCGTCGGCGTAGAGCACCTCCTGGAGGTCGCTCAAGTCGTCGACGTGCTTTTCGAGGATCTTCTTGTAGTCGGACTTCGAATCGTAGACCGGATCGACGCGGGTGGGATGCTTGGCGAGGTCGAGCTTTTCGCCCTCGCGAACGCGGAAACGCTTGGTCTCGATTTTCATGATTGTCCTTCCTGTGGGTCGAAAATCCGGTAGGCGACGAGCTTCAACTGGTCGTTGACGAGGAACCACGCGAGCGCATAGGCCCAGACGAACGCCGCCCAACCCCAGCCGATCGGGGTCATGAACACGCCGTAGACCGCGATCAGGGTCGCGATCACCTGGGTGCCCAGCACCGCGACGACGAGAATCCGCGCCGGCGGAATCGACCAGAACCGACCCCGCGTCCGCGCGAGGAAGATCGTCAGGTGGCCGGCGACCGAAAGCATCAGGTACATCAGGGTCTGCAACTGGTCGCGCGGCAGATCATAGACGTTCCGCGCGATGTAGAGCAGCCCGAACGCGGCGATCGGCCCGACCACGCCCAGCACCGTGGCAACCCCCAACACCATGCGCATGTTCCAGGATTCGGGCTGGTTTTTGTAGCGCACGGTGTCGTAGGCGATGGAGAGGATCGCGCCGTCGTTGAGCAGCGCCAGCATCACGATCATCACCGCGGTCATCGGGTAGAAGCCGAAGGCGAGGATCGACAGCGCCATGAACAAGAGTACCCGCAGGGTCTCGGCGATGCGGTAGATCGCGTAGCTGTTCATCCGCTGGAAGATCTTCCGGCTTTCCTGGATCGCGTCGACGATCACCGTGAGGCCGGGGGTGGTGAGCACGATCGAGGCCGCGGCCCGCGCCGCGTCGGTCGCGCCCGAAACCGCGATGCCGCAGTCGGCCTTTTTCAGCGCGGGGGCGTCGTTGACGCCGTCGCCGGTCATCCCGACGATGTGCCCCATCTTTTGCAGAACATCGACGATGTGGTGCTTGTGCTCGGGGAAGACCTGAGCGAAGCCGTCCGCCGCTTCGATCGCCTCGGGCGTGGTCGCGCCGTGTTCGCCGAGGCCGCTGGCGTCGAGGATGTTCGCGCCGAGGCCGAGCTTGGCTGCGGTCTCGCGGGCGATCGCGACCTGATCGCCGGTGACCATCTTCACCGCCACGCCCATCCGGCGCGCCGTCGCGATGGTGTCCTTGGCCTGGTCGCGCGGCGGATCGAACAGCGGCAGCACCCCCTCGAAGCGCCAGTCGCCGCCCTCCTCCGCCCGCGCCACGCCGAGCGCACGGAAGCCGCGCTGGGCGAAGCCGTCGATCGCCTCCTGCACCGCCTGCCGCACCGCGTCGGCGTTGGCCGACATCTCGAGGATCACCTGCGGCGCGCCTTTGGCGACCTTGAAGGACTTGCCGTCCGGTCCCTTTACCTCCGCCTCGGTGCGCTTGTGCACCGGGTCGAAGGGCGAAAAGTGGGCGACCGTGAAGCCGTCGAGCGCCTTCGCGTCGCTGACACCGGCGAAGATCGCGAGGTCGATGGTGTCGTTGTTGTCGGCGCGCGAGGCGAGCGCGGCGTCGCGGACGATCTCCTGCGCGGTGCGACCGTCGGCGCTGAACGCCTCGCCGAGGGTCAGGGTGTTCTTGGTCAGGGTTCCGGTCTTGTCGGAGCAGAGGATGTCCACCCCCGCCAGCTCTTCGATCGCCGACAGCCGGGTGACGATCGCCTGCCGGTTGGCGAGCAGGTGCGCCCCCACCGCCATGGTCACCGAGAGCACCGTCGGCATCGCCACCGGGATCGCGGCGACGGTGAGCACCAGCGCGAACTGCAACGTGGTCAGCACCGGATCGCCGCGATAGAGCGCCACCGCGACGATCGCCGCCACCAGGATCACCGCGAGGACGATCAGGTAGTTGCCGATCCGGAGAACCGCCTGCTGGAAGTGGCTGGCGCCGGTCTCCCCCTGCACCAGCTTGGCGGTCTTGCCGAAGAAGGTGTTCGCGCCGGTGGCGTAGACCAGCCCGCCGATCTCCCCCTGGCGCACGATCGAGCCCGAGAACACCGCGTCTCCCGGCCCGCGTTCGACCGGCAGGGATTCGCCGGTGAGCGCCGACTGGTCGACCGCGATCGGGTC
>LUYR01000069.1 GCA_001603335.1 Rhodospirillales bacterium Alpha_05
TGGCGATCGGCGGCGTGAGCCTGGTGTTGCAGACCATGGACACCTACACGGTGGCCACCGGCCTCAACATGACGATCGTGAACGGCACCCTGCCGCTGATGGCGATCGTGGTGTTCGGTTTCTACGTCCGCGAGCTGATCGTGACGATCCGCAAGCCCGCATCCGAATTCAAGGCTGATCCGAAGAGGGCTGGATAATGGAACTGGTCGTATTTCTCGGCAGCCTCGTCGTCTTCCTGTTCCTCGGGATTCCGATCGCGCTCGGGCTGGTGCTGTGCGCCATCACCCTGATGATCTTCTCGGGCGACGGCGACTTCATGATCATCCCGCAGGCGATGGTCGACGGCGTCAACAACTACCCCCTGATGGCGATCCCGTTCTTCGTCTTCGCGGGCGAGATCATGGCCAAGGGCGGCCTGTCGAAGCGCGTGGTCCTGCTGTCGCAGTTGATCATCGGACGGGTCAAAGGCGGTCTCGGCTACGCCACCATCGTCGCCAGCGTGATCTTCGCCGGTCTGATGGGCAGCTCGGTGGGCGAGGCGGCGGCACTGATGGGCATCCTTTATCCGATGATGAAGGACGCGGGGTACGATTCCGGCCGCGCCGGCGGCGTGATCGCGTCGGGCGCGATTCTCGGCCCGATCATCCCGCCCTCGGCCAACTTCATCCTCCTCGGCGCGACCATGGGCCTTTCGATCACCAAGCTGTTCATGATCGGCCTGGTGCCCGGGCTTCTGATCGGCGTGTTCCTGCTGATCATGTGGTTCTTCATCGTCCGCAAGGACGGCTATACCGAAACCATCACCTTCACCCGCGCGCAAGCGGTGCAGATCATCAAGGAATCGATGCCGGCGTTCATGCTGCCGGTGATCCTCCTGGGCGGCATCCGCTTCGGCGTGTTCACTCCGACCGAGGGCGGCGCGTTCGCGGCGGTCTATGCGATCGTGGTGTGCTGCTTCTATTACCGCGAGCTGACGCTGCGCGACCTGCTCAAGGTCAGCACCACGGCGGCGCGCACCACCGCGGTTGTGATGTTCATCGTCGGCACCGCCACGGCGGTCGGCTGGTTCATCACCTCGGCCCAGATCCCGATGCAGATGGCCGAATTCTTCGGGCCGCTGGTCGATAGCCCGCGCCTGCTCCTGGTCGCGATCATGATCTTCCTCTTCGCCGCAGGCATGGTGATGGACCTGACGCCGAACATCCTCTTGTTCGCGCCGGTGTTCTATCCCCTGATCCTGCAGGCGGGGGTGGACCCGTACTTCTTCGGCCTGCTGTTCGTGCTGAACGTCGGGTTGGGGGTGATCACGCCGCCGGTCGGCACCGTGCTGTTCGTGGTGGCGGGTTCGGCGGAGATCAGCCTCGGCTATCTGGTGCGGAAGATGGCGCCGTTCTTCCTGATGGAAGTGGCGGTGTTGTTCCTCCTCCTGTTCTTCCCGACGCTGTCGCTCACGCCCTTGAAGTGGCTGATGTAATGGACGCGCGAGCGAAACGTTGTTTCGTCTTCGACCTGGATGGGACGGTCTACCTCGGTGACCGTCCGATCCAGCCGACCGTCGATTTCATCAAGCGCAACCTCGGGGAGAAGGAGATCTTCTTCCTCAGCAACAACACCTCGCGAAACCTCGCCGACTACGAAACGAAGCTGGCGGGTTTCGGCATCGAGGCGGGCATCGAGCGGATTCTGTCTCCGCTCGTGCCGCTCGTCGATTTTCTCGTCGAAGAGCGGATCGACCGGATCTACCCGGTCGGCAACGCCAGCCTCCAGGGCTACCTGCGCGAACGCCTGCCCGGGCTCGTGTTCACCGCCGCCGAGGATTGCCAGGCGGTGGTGGTGGGCTACGACACCGAGCTCACCTACGCCAAGCTCGAAACCTCGTGCCTGCTGTTGCAGCGCCCCGGGGTTCGGTTCCTGATCACCCACCCCGACCGGGTGTGTCCATCGCCGCGCGGTCCGCTGCCCGACGTCGGGAGCTTCGTCAAGCTCTACGAAGAGGCCACCGGGCGTCTGCCCGAGAAGGTGTTCGGCAAGCCCGATCCGGCGATCCTCGCGCCGCTGCTGAAGCGTTTCGGGCGGGACGAGATGGTGATGGTCGGCGACCGGCTGAGCACCGACATGAAACTCGCGGAGAACGCGGGGATCGACTTCATCCTGGTTTTGAGCGGCGAGGCGCGGCGGGAAGACCTCGCGGACGTCGCCTATCGCCCGGCCCTGATCCTCGACCACCTCGGCGCATTGTAGAGTAGGGAACATGCAGACATCCGGCACCTACGAACTGACGATGATTCTCGGCGCGGCCACCCTGCTGTTGTGGGGCGTGCGCATGGTCCGGACCGGCGTGATGCGCACCTACGGCGCGCAGATCCGCAAGCTCCTGCCGCGCGCGCTCAACAACACCTTCGTCGCCCTCGGAATCGGCGTCGGCGCGGCGACGGCGCTGCAGAGCTCGATCGCGGTTGCGGTGTTCACCTCGAGCCTTGCCGGCATCGGTGTGATTCCGGTTGCCGACGGCCTGTTGCTGCTGCTCGGTGCGGACGCCGGCAGCGCGGTGGTCGCGGCGCTGCTGACCCTTGATCTCAAGGCGATGTGGCCGGTGCTGATGTTCGTCGGCTATCTGCTGCACGCGTTTTTCGCCGAAACCGATTCTCCGCTCAAGCAGTTCGGCCGGATCTTCCTCGGCGTCGCGATGATCCTGATTGCGCTCACGTTCATGAGCCAGGTTTCGAGCGGCCTCGCGTCGAGCGACCTGATCCGGGTGATCATTTCCTCGCTCGGCAGCGAACTCCTGCTGGCGCTGCTGCTGTTTGCCATCCTCACCTGGCTGGCGCACTCCTCGATCGCGATCCTGCTGTTCTGGGCGTCGCTGGTGCAGGCGGGGGTCACCCACGACCCGGCGCTGATCTTCGCCGCGCTGTTCGGCATCAACCTCGGCAATGCGGTGCCGCCGATCGTGATGACCTGGAACCAGGCGCCGGCGGCGCGCCGGATCGTCTGGGGCAACGCCGTGTTCAAGCTCGGCGGCGTCCTTGCGGGATTCGCGGCGCTCCACTTGCTGAAGGGGGTCTATGAGCTGGTACCGGGCGAACCCGGCTTCCGCGTGATGATCCTCCACATCCTGTTCAACATCGCGCTGATCGTGGTGTTCTCCGGGCTGGTCAAGCCGATCGCGCGGATGCTCGATCGCTGCTTCGTCGACGCGGCCAAGCCCGCCGACCAGATCGGGCCGAAGTACATTCCCGGCAGCGACGCCGTGGTTTCCAAGCCCGAACCGTTCCCGGTCACCGCGCTTTCCCGCGAGGTGCTGCGGATCCTCGGCACGATCCAGTACATGCTGGAGCTGACCCACGAAATGCTGGTCTCCGGCGTGCCGGAAAAGGCCGAGGAGATCCTCCGCCAGGAGAACAAGGTCGATGTCCTGTTCAAGGCGGTGCGGGTCTATGCCGTCGATCTGACCCGCAAGGGCATGGGCGAGACCGATCAGCGCAAGGTGCTGGCGCTGCTGCGCTACAGCGCGAGCCTCGAGAACTCGGGCGACGTGATCTCGAAAACCATGGTCGGCATTCCCAAGGCGATGAAGAAGGACGGCAAGAAGTTCTCGCCGCAGGGCAGGGAAGACCTCGACGCCCTGTTCGAGTACCTGATCGGCAACGCCCAGCTCGCCGCCGAGGTGATCATGGCGTGGAGCGCGGACTCCGCCGGGGTTCTGGTGCAGCGCAAGCGCGACTTCAAGGCGATGTGCAACGACAGCCTCCGCCGCCATATCGATCGCCTGAGCCAGGACGTCTCCAACACCCAGGAGAGCAGCTCGGCGCATCTCGACTTGATCCTCGACATTCGCTGGATCAATACCCAGGTTGCGAGCATTGGCTACGACGTCCTGCCGGAAAACGAAGTTCCGGGTGACGAAGTCGCGGAAGAACTCGCGGCGCGGCCCCAGGTCACACTCGAGCCGACCAGGACCGATGAATAAAACGCGCGTGGACGTTGCGCGCGTTGAAGAAGTGGTAAATTGTTGGTGTTCCCGCGGCGGGAGTGTTATAGAACCCCGCTCCGGCGATTCGTCGTGCAGGTGCACGGGGTATTGCGGGCGTGGTGGAATGGTAGACACGCCAGATTTAGGTTCTGGTGGCGAAAGCCGTGGGGGTTCGAGTCCCTTCGCCCGCACCAAGCAGACGCGCCACTGGCCCGCGCCCTTTGCCGTCGACGAATAGCCAGGGACAGGTTTCGCGCGACGCTCCGCCGCATCCGGGTATCCGGAAACCGCGTCGGCGCGGCGTCGTTGGTCATTCTCCAAGAACAGTCACAGAGCTCCCCATGCAGGTTACCGAAACGAAGACGGAAGGGCTGAAGCGCGAGTTCACGATTCTCGTGCCGGCCGCCACCATCGAGGAAAAAGTCACCGCTCGCCTTGAGCAGATCGGTGAAACCGCGTCGATCCCGGGCTTCCGCCCGGGCAAGGTGCCGATGAGCTTCCTCACCAAGCGCTATCGTGGTGCGGTGATGGGCGAGGTGCTCGACGCGATGATCAACGAATCCACCGCTCAGGCGGTCAAGGAGCGTGATCTGCGCCCGGCGATCCAGCCGAAGATCGAGATCGTCTCGTTCGAAGACGGCAAGGACCTGGAATTCTCGGTGGCGATGGAAGTCCTGCCGGAAATCAAGATCGGCGACCTTTCCACGATCTCGCTCGAGCGCCTGAAGGCGACCGCCCCGGCGGAAGACGTCGAAAAGGCGATGGAAAACCTCGCCGCCCAGCACGCCCATGCGCATCCGATCTCGGAAAAGCGTCCGGCGGCGAAGGGTGACGTCGTCGCGATCGACTTCGTCGGCAAGAAGGACGGCGTGCCGTTCGAAGGCGGCGCGGGTGAGGACTTCGACCTCGAACTCGGCTCGGGCATGTTCATCCCGGGCTTCGAGGACCAGCTGATCGGCGCCAACGTCGGCGACCAGGTCGAGGTCAAGGTGACCTTCCCCGAGGGCTACCACGCTGCCGATCTCGCGGGCAAGGAGACCACCTTCGACGTCACCGTCAAGGCGATCAAGGAAATCCACAAGCACGAGATCAACGACGAACTCGCCAAGCATGAAGGCCTCGAGAACGTCGCGGCTCTCCGTGAAGCGGTGAAGGGCCGGATCGAAGCCGAGTTCAGCCAGGCCTCGCGCCAGCGCCTGAAGCGCGTCCTGCTCGACGCCCTCGACGAGACCCACAAGTTCGAGATCCCGGCTGGCATGCTCGACAACGAGTTCGAGGCGATCTGGAAGAGCATCGAGGAAGCCAAGACCAACGGCACCCTCGACCCGGCCGACGTCGAGAAGTCGGAAGACGCGCTCAAGGAAGAATACAAGGCGATTGCCGAGCGCCGCGTGCGCCTCGGTCTGCTCCTGGCCGAAATCGGCCGGATCAACAACATCCAGGTGACCAAGGAAGACCTGCAGCGCGCGATGTTCCAGCAGGCGCGCCAGTTCCCGGGCCAGGAACGCCAGGTGTTCGAGTACTTCACCAAGAACCCGCAGGCGATGGAGCAGTTCCACGCTCCGCTGTTCGAGGAAAAGACCGTCGACTTCATCCTCGAGCTGGTCAAGCTCACCGACCGTGAAGTGACGCCGCAGGAACTGCTGGCCGACCCCGACGCCGACGAAGCCCCGGCGCCGAAGAAGAAGCCGGCCGCGAAGAAGAAGGCCAAGGCCGACGACGCCGAAGCCGCCGCGGAAGAGGCTCCGGCCGAAGCCGCCGAGGCCGCGCCGAAGAAGGCGCCGAAGAAGAAGGCCAAGGCCGCGACCGAGGAATAAACCCTGCGCACGCACGGTTGAAACCTGGCAACGCCCGGAAGAAAACCTTCCGGGCGTTGTTATTTCATGCCTTGCAAGCCTCGCGAAAATGCGGATATGTCGTTAACTCATCCCTCCGACATTCCCTTCCCCCGACTGAGAGGATTCCATGCGCGACCGTGACCCCATCGAAGTCTTCAACAGCACCCTGGTCCCGATGGTGGTGGAGCAGACCAGCCGCGGCGAGCGGTCCTACGACATCTACTCGCGGCTGCTGAAAGAGCGCATCATCTTCCTCACCGGGCCGGTCAACGACGACGTTGCCAGCCTGATCTGCGCCCAGCTGCTGTTCCTCGAATCCGAGAACCCGGCCAAGGATATCTCGTTCTACATCAACTCGCCGGGCGGGGTCGTGACCTCCGGTCTGGCGATTTTCGACACCATGAATTATATCCGTTCGGACGTTTCGACGGTGTGCATGGGGCAGGCGGCCTCGATGGGTTCGTTCCTGCTTGCCGCCGGCACCAAGGGCAAGCGCTATGCCCTGCCGAACTCGCGGATCATGATCCACCAGCCGTCCGGCGGCTTCCAGGGCCAGGCGGCGGACATCGAGATCCAGGCGCGCGAAATTCTTGAGCTGCGCAGCCGCCTGAACCAGCTGTATGCCGATTTCACCGGTCAGGATCTCGCGACGATCGAACGCGCCATGGATCGCGACAACTTCATGACCGCCGCCGCCGCCAAGGCGTTCGGCCTGGTCGACGAGGTCGTCACCGAGCGTCCGGGATCCGGGGATGCCAAAAGCGCCAGCTGAGGAAAGCGGGGAAAACCCGCTCCAAGGATGACGTTTCGGCGACGCGCCCCTACATTTTGGGGAGAGTCCGTTGGCCGCGGCTGGATCTTGGCGGATTTAGCGGGTTGTTTGTTACGCAATTGTCCGGATAGGATGGTTGACGTGTAGTTCGGTACCCGTCGCGTGCGCGCGGCGGGCGACCGCGATGGCAGGAGTATCGGATGGTCAAATCCTCTGGCGGCGATTCGAAGAACACGTTGTATTGCTCGTTCTGCGGCAAAAGCCAGCACGAGGTGCGCAAGCTCATCGCCGGACCGACGGTGTTCATCTGCGACGAGTGCGTCGAACTGTGCATGGACATCATCCGCGAGGAGAACAAGTCGAGCCTCGTGCGCTCCCGCGATGGCGTGCCCACGCCGCAGGACATCATGGCGGTTCTCGACGACTACGTGATCGGCCAGATGCACGCCAAGCGCGTGCTCGCCGTGGCCGTGCATAACCACTACAAGCGTCTCGCCCACGCGACGAAGAACAACGACGTCGAGCTGTCGAAGTCGAACATTCTCCTGATCGGCCCGACCGGCTGCGGCAAGACGCTCTTGGCCCAGACCCTCGCGCGCATTCTCGACGTGCCGTTCACCATGGCCGACGCGACGACGTTGACCGAAGCGGGCTACGTCGGCGAAGACGTCGAAAACATCATTCTCAAGCTGCTCCAGGCCTCCGACTACAATGTCGAGCGGGCGCAGCGCGGCATTGTCTACATCGACGAAATCGACAAGATCAGCCGCAAGTCGGACAACCCCTCGATCACCCGCGACGTGTCGGGCGAGGGCGTCCAGCAGGCGCTCCTGAAGATCATGGAAGGCACCGTCGCCTCGGTGCCGCCCCAGGGCGGACGCAAGCATCCGCAGCAGGAATTCCTCCAGGTGGACACCACCAACATCCTGTTCATCTGCGGCGGCGCGTTCGCGGGCCTCGAGAAGGTCATCGGCCAGCGCAACCAGGGCACCTCGATCGGCTTCGGCGCCGATGTGAAGAGCCCCGAGGAGCGTCGTTCCGGCGAGGTGCTGAAGGGCGTCGAGCCCGAGGACCTGCTGAAATACGGCCTGATCCCCGAATTCGTCGGCCGTCTGCCGGTGCTCGCCACCCTCGAAGATCTGGACGAGGCCGCGCTGATCGAGATCCTCACCAAGCCGAAGAACGCTTTGGTGAAGCAGTATCAGCGCCTGTTCGAGATGGAGAACGTCAGCCTGTCCTTCCAGGAGGACGCACTGGTCTCGATCGCCCACAAGGCGATTGCCCGTAAAACCGGCGCGCGCGGCCTGCGTTCGATCATGGAAGGCATCCTGCTCGACACCATGTTCGACCTTCCCGGCCAGAGCGGTGTCGATGAAATCGTCGTCAACAAGGACGCCGTCGATGGCGCGGCAAAGCCGCTGTTCATCTATGGCGAGCGCAAGGACGAGGTCGGCTCCAGCGCCTGAACCCGGAGGCCTCCGCCATCCGGGGGGCTTGACCGGATACGGTCGGCCCCATAGCTCTTGGGCTGGGAAGCGCCGTCCGGCGCTCCCCTGGCCCATGCGCCAGCCATGCACCCAAGAGGACTCATGTTGACTGAATCCAGCGGAAACGCCTTCCCTGTCCTGCCGCTTCGCGACATCGTGGTGTTCCCCCACATGATCGTGCCGTTGTTCGTCGGCCGCGAAAAGTCGGTGCTGGCACTCGAGGAAGTGATGCGCGACGACAAGCAGATCCTGCTGGTCGCGCAGAAGGACGCGACCCAGGACGATCCGGGCGCGGATGACATCTACGAAGTCGGCACCCTGTCCACCGTGCTGCAGCTACTGAAGCTGCCCGATGGCACCGTCAAGGTGCTGGTGGAGGGCTCGAAGCGCGCCCGCCTCGAGCGCTTCGGCGACGACAAGCCGTATTTCGAAGCCTTTGCCGGCTCGCTCGAAGACGAGTGGGGCGACGAGCAGGAGATCGAGGCGCTGGCGCGCTCGGTGGTCTCCCAGTTCGACCAGTACATCAAGCTCAACAAGAAGATTCCGCCCGAGGTGATGGTCTCGATCAATCAGATCGACGATCCCTCGAAGCTCGCCGACACCGTCGCCTCCCACCTCCAGATCAAGATCTCGGAGAAGCAGGAGCTGCTTGAGGTTGCCTCGGTGCAGGAGCGACTGGAGCGGGTCTACGCGCTGATGGAATCCGAAATCGGCGTTCTCCAGGTAGAGAAGAAGATCCGCAGCCGGGTCAAGCGCCAGATGGAGAAGACCCAGCGCGAGTATTACCTCAACGAACAGTTGAAGGCGATCCAGAAGGAACTCGGCGAGACCGACGACGGCCGCGACGAGGTTGCCGAGCTCGAGGAGCGCCTGGAGAAGGCGAAGCTCTCGAAGGAAGCCCGCGAGAAGGCCAATGCCGAGCTCAAGAAGCTTCGCAACATGAGCCCGATGTCGGCCGAGGCGACGGTGGTGCGCAACTACCTCGACTGGATCCTGGCGCTGCCGTGGAAGAAGCGGTCGCGCGTCAAGAACGACATGAAGTGGGCCGATACCGTGCTCAACGAGGAGCACTACGGCCTCGACAAGGTCAAGGAACGCATCCTCGAGTACCTCGCGGTGCAGCAGCGCACCCAGAAGGTCCGTGGCCCGATTCTCTGCCTCGTCGGTCCGCCCGGCGTCGGCAAGACCTCGCTCGGTAAGTCGATCGCCCGCGCCACCGGTCGCAACTTCGTGCGCGTGTCGCTCGGCGGCATGCGTGATGAAGCGGAAATCCGCGGTCACCGGCGCACCTACATCGGCTCGATGCCGGGTAAGGTGATCCAGAGCATGAAGAAGGCGGGGACCTCGAATCCGCTGTTCCTGCTCGACGAAGTCGACAAGATCGGCGCCGACTGGCGCGGCGATCCGGCTTCGGCGCTTTTGGAAGTGCTCGACCCGGAGCAGAACGTCGCGTTCAGCGACCATTACCTCGAGGTCGACTACGACCTTTCGGACGTGATGTTCGTGACCACCGCGAACACCCTCCGGATGCCGCAGCCGCTGCTCGACCGCATGGAGATCATCCGTCTCTCGGGTTACACCGAGGACGAAAAGGTCGAGATCGCCAAGCGTCACCTGATCGAGAAGCAGTTGAAGGCGGCGGGGCTGAAGAAGGGCGAGTGGTCGATTTCCGACGACGCCCTCAAGGACCTGATCCGCTACTACACCCGCGAGGCCGGGGTGCGTAACCTCGAGCGCGAAGTGGCCAACCTCGCGCGCAAGGCGACCAAGGAAATCCTCACCAAGAACGTCGAGAAGATCGTCGTAACCCGCCGGAATCTCGATAAGTATGCGGGCGTTCGGAAGTATCGCTACGGCGAAGCCGAGCGCGAGGACCTGGTCGGCGCTGTGACCGGCCTGGCGTGGACCGAAGTGGGCGGCGAGCTGCTCACCATCGAGTCCGTGCTGATGCCGGGCAAAGGCGCGGTGACCCTCACCGGCCAGCTCGGCGACGTGATGAAGGAGTCGATCCAAGCGGCGCGCTCGTTCGTTCGCTCGCGGTCGCCGTCCCTCGGGATCAAGCCGACGATGTTCGAGAAGAAGGACATCCACGTCCACGTTCCGGAGGGCGCGACGCCGAAGGACGGGCCGTCGGCGGGTGTCGCCATGGTGGTTTCGATCGTCTCCGCGCTTACCGGCATTCCGGTGCGCAAGGACGTCGCGATGACCGGCGAAATCACCCTGCGCGGGCGCGTCCTGCCGATCGGCGGATTGAAGGAAAAGCTGCTTGCGGCGCTCCGGGGCGGGATCAAGACCGTCCTGATCCCCGAGGAAAACGAGAAGGACCTCGCGGATATCCCGGATAACGTCAAACGTGGCTTGAAGATTATTGCAGTCACGACCGCCGACGAAGCGCTGTCTCACGCCCTCGTGCGTGGGCCGACGCCGATCGAGTGGGAGGAATCCACGGACGACCCGATTTCTAAACCGCCCGCGGCGACGGAAACCGACGATGCGGTGTTGACGCACTGATCGCTCCGATGGTAATTCATTGGTAAAAGAAAGAGGCGATATTTCGCCTCTTTTTTTATGCCTGTGAATCTGGAGCAATTTTCTCTTGACGCAGGCCACGCTTATCTTGCAAATGGCGTTCCTTCGCCTTGTGATCGCCGTCACTGCCGGCATCGGGCGAAGTGTGAAGGATGCGGTTCCTGCGGCTGTCAAGGCCGCAAATTGGGAGGAAAACCGCGCTTCTTCCGTTGACGGCTCGCGAGGATGCGTTCTAAACTGCGCGCCGTCGGGTTGATCGAATGTTTTCAAATCCAATAAAATTGGGTCTAACATAAGGGGTCTTGCCGTGAATAAGAATGATCTCGTTGCCGCCGTTGCGGCTCAGGCTGAGCTGTCCAAGGCCGACGCCGCGAAGGCCGTCGATGCCGTGTTTGCGGCAATCGGTGAAGCTCTTCAGAAGAACGACGAAGTTCGTCTCGTCGGTTTCGGTACGTTCAGCGTCGCCGAGCGCGCCGCCTCCGAAGGCCGCAATCCGCGTACGGGCGAGAAGATCACCATTCCCGCTTCGAAGCAGCCGAAGTTCAAGGCCGGCAAGGGCCTGAAGGACGCTGTCAACTGAGCCATTTCCGACGACAGGATGAAGCCGATCACTCCGCGTGATCGGCTTTTCTTGTCTCGGGGCCAGAAGGCTAGGGGCGGTTAGCTCAGCTGGGAGAGCGACTGGTTTACACCCAGTAGGTCGGCGGTTCGATCCCGTCACCGCCCACCATGCCACCATCCAGAACGCCGCAGGAGTCCTGCGGCGTTCTTGCATTCAGCTCCGCGCCGCGACCGCCGCGCCGGTGCCGATCAGGAGGCTGCCCGCGCCGCGCAGCATCCAGCGGGCGAAGG
>LUYR01000070.1 GCA_001603335.1 Rhodospirillales bacterium Alpha_05
GCGCCACTTGTCGGCGACGCAGGGCGCCAGCGCGCGCACCAGGATGCCCGCGGCGCAGACGCCGATGATCCCCGATCCCTCGGTGAACAGGCGGCGCAGGTGCGCGCCCGCATCGGCGAAGCTGGCGTCGCACTCGGCGACGCGGCGCTCGAAACCGTGGATCGTCGCGCCCGGCAGAGCGTCACGGATCTTTTTCGCCACCTCCAATCCGCTCTCGGAAAAGACGACGATGGCGAGGGGCTGGCTGGCATTCATCATGGGAAAATCAATCCGTGTCGCGGAAAACCAAAATCACCGAAAAATAGGGCGCAACCTCGTCGGTGAGGCGCGCGAGCGGCACCACCCGCTGGCCGGGGTTGAGCGCGCGCTCCACGTAGGTCGCGCCGCCGGTGCAGCCGAGCTTCTCGATCACCCGACGGATCTTCGGCAGGTGACGCCCGACCTTCATGATCACGGCGGAGGAGGTCTGGGTCAGCTCGCGCTCCAGCACCTCCTCGGGCAGGGTGCCGGGCAGCACGGTGAGGATGTCCTCGCGGCTACACAGCGGCAGACCCGCGGCGGCGGCGCACGCGGTGATCGACGAAACCCCCGGCACCACCTCGACCTCATAGCGGTCGGCGAGGCGGTCGTAGAGATACATGAAGCTGCCGAAGAGGAAGGGATCGCCCTCGCAGAGCAGCGCGACGTCGCGCCCGGCGTCGAGGTGCGCGGCGATCAGCTCGGCGTGCTCGTCGTATTTCGCCTGGGCGACGGTGGTGTCGATCGCCATCGGAGTGTCGAGCGGCAGCTCGATCGCCGAGGCGGGCACGTACGACTTGGCGATCTCGCGAACGAAGCTTTCGCCATGCTGGGTGCGCGGATACGCGATCACCGGCGCGGTGTTGATCAACCGCACCACCTTCACCGTCACCAGCTCGGGGTCGCCGGGGCCGAGGCCCAGCCCATAGACTTTTCCGGTCACGCTTTCACTCCGGCATACTGAATCACCGGCGCCATCGGTTCGAACTTGGTCATCGCGCCGACCGGGGCATTACGCGCAATCGCAAGCTGTGTCAACGTGCCGCCGAAGCGTTTCTGGAACGCGAAGAGCAAAGCGGCGGATTCCAGCGCCACCACGTTGACCACCAGGCGCCCGCCGGAAGGCAGTCGATCCCAGCAGGTTTCCAGGGTTTCGCCGCTGGTGAGGCCGCCGCCGATGAAGATCACGTCGGGGTCGCCGGGAATTTCGTCGAGGATGTCGGGGGCGGAGCCTTCGATGATTTCGACCGAGGGCGCACCGAGGCGATTGGCGTTGATGCGGAGCACCTGGGCGCGGTCGTGGTCGCGCTCCACCGCGAGCGCGCGGCCCGAGGGGTTGATCCGCAGCCACTCGATCGCGATCGAGCCGTTGCCCGCGCCGACGTCCCAGAGGATCTCGCCGGGGCGCGGCGACAAAGCGGACAGGGTAACGGCGCGAATCTCGCGTTTGGTCAGCAGGCCGTCGTGGATGAAGGCGTCGTCGGGCAGGCCCGGGGCCATGCCGAAGATCCGCGCGTCCGCATCCGGCATCACTTCGATCGCGACGGTGTTGAGCGGATCGCCCGCCGGGTGCGACCACTGGCTCGCGAGTCCCTCGATGCGGCGCTCGCGCGGACCGCCCATCGCCTCGAACACCGTCATCCGGCTGGCGCCGAAGCCACGCTCGGAGAGGAACGCCGCAAGGCCCGCCGGGGTCTCGCCATCGCGGGAGAGCACCACCAGGCGGCGGTTGGGGTAGAGCTGGCGACCGATGGATTCGAGCGGCAGGGCGTGGGCGGAGACCGCCACGGCTTCCTGCATCGACCAGCCCATCCGCGAGCACGCCAGCGAGAACGCCGACGGCGACGGGAAGGTGGCGATTTCGCGCGGGTCGAAGTGCTTGGCGAGCGTCGCGCCGACGCCGAACCACATCGGATTGCCGCTGGCGACGACGACGACGCGCGAGCCGCGCGCCGCGGCGATGGCGTCGATGGTGCCGTCGAGACCGGCCCAGACGATGCGCTGCGCGCGGGTCGGCGGAACCATGTCGAGAAGGCGGCGCGCGCCCACCAACCAATCGGCGGCGTCGAGCGCGGCGCGGGCGGCGATGCTGAGGCCGTCGAGGCCGTCTTCGCCGAGACCGATGACGGTCAGCCAGGGAGTCGGGGTGTCGGTCACTTGGCGCCG
>LUYR01000071.1:0-177 GCA_001603335.1 Rhodospirillales bacterium Alpha_05
GCAATCACGGTCACCGACAACACGACGGCGCCGGCGGTGGCGACGATCGCGCGCACTCAGGCCGGTCCGGTCACGCTCGCTGAAACGCTGGAATGGCGCGTGACGTTCACCGAATCCGTCACGGGCGTGGACCCCGCGGATTTCGAGCTGACGGCAGTCGACGGCGCGGCCATGGCC
>LUYR01000071.1:208-4300 GCA_001603335.1 Rhodospirillales bacterium Alpha_05
GCACGGGCATCCTCGATGCCGAGAGCAACGCGCTCTCCGGCGGCTTCATCCACGGCCAGCCGTACACGCGCACGCTCGGCACGGTGCCGGTGGCCTGGGGCTACAACAGTTACGGCCAGCTCGGCCTCGGGGCCAAGGATTACGATCCGCATTCTCTACCGGTCGTGGTTCACCGCACCGGCGCGCTCGCCGGCAAGACGATCATGGCGATCGCGGCCGGAGGCAGCCATTCGCTGGCGCTGTGCAGCGACGGTACGTTGGCGGCCTGGGGCTGGAATACCTCGGGCCAGTTGGGCAACGGCTTGACGGCCGACAGCCTCACTCCGGTGGCCGTGGACACGACCGGCGCGCTCGTCGGCAAGACGGTGGTGACGATCGCGGCCGGGAACGATTATTCACTGGCGCTGTGCAGCGACGGCAAAGTGTATGCCTGGGGTGAGAATGGCACCGGCCAGCTAGGCAACGGCTTGAATGCCGACAGTCCCACACCGGTTGCGGTGGACGCGAGCGGCACGAGCGCGCTGTACGGCAAGACGGTGGTGGCGATCTCGGCCGGACCCTTCCACTCGCTGGCGCTGTGCAGCGACGGGACTTTGGTGGCCTGGGGCTTTAACAGCAAAGGCCAGCTGGGCAACGGCACGAAGGTCGACAGCCCCACGCCGGTGGCCGTGAGCACCGCGAGCGGCACGAGCGCGCTGTACGGCAAGACGGTGGTGGCGATCTCAGCCGGATACATGCATTCGCTGGCGCTGTGCAGCGACGGCACGGTGGTGGCCTGGGGTTTTAACAACTTCGGTCAATTGGGCAACGGCACGACGGCCGACAGCCCCACACCGGTGGCCGTGACCACGACCCCCGCGCTCTCCGGAAAGACCGTCGTTTCGGTCGCCGCGGGCACCAACTATTCGGTGGCGTTGTGCAGCGACGGGACGGCGGCGATCTGGGGCTGGAACACCTATGGCCAGCTGGGCGATGGCACGACGGACTACAGACTCGCTCCGGTGGCTGTGAGCACCGCGAGCGGCACGAGCGCGCTGTACGACAAGACGGTGGTGGCGGTCACGCCCGGATCCAACACCGTACTGGCGCTGTGCAGCGACGGCACGGTGGCCGTCTGGGGCCGGAATGAATACGGTCAGCTGGGTAACGACTCGACGATCCAAAGCCCTAATCCGCTGGCCATCAATTCTGTTGCCGGCAGCGCGCTGGCGTCGCGTTCGGTCGGCCTGCTCATGTCGAGCGCAGCTGCCAGTCACAACTTCGCCTTCGTCTCGGCGACTCCGATCACCGCAGTGGCAACGCCCGCTGCGGGCACCTACAAGCTGGGCGACACCCTCACCTTCACACTGACGCCTTCGGATACGGTGACGGTCGACACGGCCGGCGGCACCCCGCGCCTGGCGCTCACGATCGGTGCAGCGACGCGCTACGCGACGTACGATGCGGTATCCAGCACCAGCACCATCCTGGTTTTCACCTACACGCTGGCGACCGGCGACACGGATGCCGACGGCCTCGCGGTGGCTGGCGCCATCGATTTGAACGGTGGCACGATCACCGACGCTTTCAGTCTGTCCATCGACCTGTCCTTGCCGGCGTACACGCTGCCGGTGATCGCCATTGATACCACGCCGCCCGCGGTGCCCACGATCACGAGCACGGCTCCAGTGGGTCCCACGACGAGTGCTGCGCACACGCTCACCGGCACCGCCGAGGCGGGCGTGACGGTGAAAATTTACAACGCAGGCACCCTCGTGGGCACCGTGACTGCCGATGCGGAGGGCCACTGGAGCTGTGCGCTCACGCTGGCCGACGGCGCGACGGCGCTCACGGTCACCGCGAGCGATGCGGTAGGCAACGAAAGCGCGGCCGTGGCCGACACCTCGTGGACCATCGATACGACGGCGCCCGCGGTGGCGACGATCGCGCGCACGCAGCCCGGCCCGGTGACGCCGGCTGACACGTTGGAGTGGCGTGTGACGTTTACCGAACCGGTGACCGGCGTGGATATTGCGGACTTTGAGCTGAAACCGGTCGATGGCGCGGCGACGGCCACGCTCGGCACGGTCACGGCCGGTGCCAACGCGGCGGAGTATCTTGTCACGGCGACGGGCGTGGCGGGCGTCGGCACGCTGCGGCTCGATGTGAAGACCGGCGGCACGGGCATCGCGGACGCGCTGGGTCATATCATGACCGAGGGCTACACCTACGGTCAGCCGTACACGCACGCGCTCGGCACCGTACCGGTGATCTGGGGTAAAAACGACTATGGCCAGCTCGGCCTCGGCTTCGCAGATGGTACTGCTGTTCCTGTTGCGCATCCGCTGCCGGCGTTTGTGCCCAACACCGGTGCGCTCGCCGGCAAGACGGTAGTCGCGCTCGCAGTGGGCGGTGGCCACACGCTGGCTTTGGATAGCGACGGTAAGGTGTATGCCTGGGGCCGAAACGAAGCCGGTCAGGTGGGCAATGGCACGACGGACTCCCCGTTGCCGACCCCGGTGGAGGTCATCGGGCTCGGCGTCACGGAGGCCAAGAAGGTCGTGGCGATCGCGGCCGGTGGTTCGCATTCTGTGGCACTCTTCAACGACGGCACCTTGGCCTCCTGGGGCTGGAACTATTACGGCCAGCTCGGCAGTGACACGTCGAGCGGTTTCTCCTCCTCTCGCGCGACGACGCCGGCGGCGGTCAAAGTGAACAGCAGCTCGGCGCTGCACGGGAAGACGGTCGTGGGGATTGCGGCCGGAATGAGTGACACGCTGGCGTTGTGCAGCGACGGCACGCTCGCGGCCTGGGGGTACAACAACTATGGGCAGTTGGGCAATGGCACTCCGACCATGAGTGCTACGCCGACGCCGGTGGCAGTTGTCCGGGACATCGGCTCCGCACTGCACGGCAAGACCGTGGTGGCGATGGCCGCGGGATCCAGGCATTCGGCGGCGTTGTGCAGCGATGGCACGGTGGCGACTTGGGGCCAAAGCGGCTCGGGCGAACTGGGCGATGGCACGACCGGCGATGGGATGTCGAGGTCGACGATTCCGGTGGCGGTCAAGGCGGACAGCAGTTCGGCGTTGCACGGCAAGACGGTCGTGGGGGTGGCTTTGGGTGCATCGCATGCGCTGGCGCTGTGTGCGGATGGCGATGGCGCTCTCTCGCTGGCCTCGTGGGGAATGAACAACTATGGCCAGTTGGGCATCGGCACCCTGGAAACCCCCAAGGCGACTCCCATGTCGGTTAAAATGGACAGCCCTTCGGCGCTTGCAGGCAAGTCCGTGGTGGGGCTGGCGGTGGGTAGCTACCACTCGCTGGCGTTGTGCGCCGACGGCACGCTGGCGACTTGGGGCCGAAACGATTCTGGCCAGCTCGGCGATGGGACGACCACGAATCGAGACACTCCGAAGGCGATCAACGATTCGAACAATCTCGACTTGGCCGGCAGTGCGCTGCTCGGCCGCACGCCTTACCTGCTCGCGCCGGGCTCCTATGCGTACCATAGCGCGGTGCTCGTCTCGGCGACCCCGGTTACCGCCGTGGCGACGCCCACGGCCGGCACCTACAAGGCGGGCGACTCGCTCACCTTCACGTTGACCACAAAGCAGCCGGTGACCGTCACTGGCACCCCGCGCCTGGCGCTGACCATCGGTGCGGAGACGCGCTACGCGACCTACGTTTCCGGTGGCGGCACGACCAGTTTGGTCTTCACCTACACGGTGGCGGACGGCGATACGGATGCCGATGGCCTGGCCGTCGTCAGCACGAGTATCGATTTGAACGGAGGTACGATCACCGACGCCGGTGGTTGGTCCATCGCGCTGGCCCTGCCGGCGTACACGCTGCCCGTGATCTCGGTCGATGCGACCGCGCCCGCGCAGCTCACGGCCTTTGACGCCGTGGCGACCGGCGCCGGGCAGATCGAGATGACTTTTACCGCGCCCGAGGACTGCACGGTGTATTTCACAGCGCTCGACGCCAGCCAGACTGCCGGCACCGCCGCGCAGATCGTCGCCGGCCAGGATGCTGCGGCCAATCCCGTGCGACACGGCTCGCTCGCCCTCGCGGCGGGGGGCCCTGGCACGTATACCTTGAAGGGACTCG
>LUYR01000072.1 GCA_001603335.1 Rhodospirillales bacterium Alpha_05
GGCGCACCCGCGCCCCACCCGAGCAGGCAGGCGCGGAGATCGGCCCAGGCCCGGTCGGCGACCGGCGTGCCGAAGCCGCCCCGGCCCTGGTTGAGCGCATGGGCGAAGCGGCGGAAGCTGGGCCGCACCGTCATCGGTCGAGAAGCGGAAGTGCGTCTGGGCGGCGATGGCGGCATTCGGTCTCCGTGTGGTGGATCAGGCCTGCGGGCGCGGGCGCAGGGTAACGTCGCCCTTGACCTTGACCTGACAGGCAAGGCGGCTGTTCGCGCCGCCTTCGTGATGTTCGAGAACCTTGATTTCCAGCACCGACGGCGGCTCCAGGCCGTCTTCGCCGGCCACCACCTCGGTCATGCAGCGCCCGCAGCTGCACTGGCGGCAGCCGTACATGATGCCGCTACCGACGCCTTCCGAAATGTCGATCAGGCGCATCCCCTCGGGCACCGTGACGGTCTTGCCGATGTCGGCGAACGTGACTTTTGCCTTGCACATGCTTGCGACCCCTGTTTGCGAATCCCCCTCGAACGGGCAGATGTTCGCATACAAGTTCGCCGCGCGAAATCCCTGACTTTTGTTAGGGGTATTCGCAATCATCCAGCAGCTCTCAAGTTGGCGGACTTGGCGGGCAGTTCGGCGTAGATCGCGGCCAGTGCAGGCTCGATCGCCTCCCAGCCGTGTTCGCCGTTGGGGCGGACGCCAATTTCTTCCAGCCGTTCCCAGGGGCCGAGGCCGATGCGCGCGCAGGCGACCACGGCGCAGTCGGAAAGGGTCTTGAGGGTGCGGCTCAGGGTGTCGGTGGCGTCGTCGCATTCGTCGGCGCCGGTGCAGTAGAGGCCGACATCGCGGGTTTCGCGGAATGTCGCGCCCTCGCCCGAAACTTCGTAGATCGCGAAGCTCTTGGCGTGGCCGAAGTGGACGTCGATCACGCCCTGGCCGCTGGTCGCCACCGCCATCAACACCGGCAGCGGATCGGGCTGGGCCGCCTCGGCGGCTTCGATGGCGGCGACCTTGTCCATGGTGAACTCGGCGTTGCGATCCTCGCCGAGCATGCCGATGGCGTCGGCGCGGCATTGCTTGCAATGGCGCATCATCGTCATGTCGGTGGCGCAGGCGTCGCGCAAGCCGTCGAGCTCGGCGTCGGTCGGCCCGCGTTGGCCGGAGAGGCCGAACACCGTGCCGTGCTCGGGCGCGGAGATCAGCGGCATGATGTTGTGGAGGAAGGCGCCCTTCTGCTTGATCAGGCGCGACACCGCCTTGAGGTGCTGGTCGTTGACGCCGGGGATCATCACCGAGTTGACCTTCACCAGGATGCCGCGCGCGACGAGCATTTCCAGGCCCTTCAACTGCTGGCGGATCAGCACCGCGGCGGCTTCCTCGCCGGTCAGGCGCTTGCCCTCCCAGACTACCCAGGCGTAGACCTTCGCGCCGATGTGGGGGTCGAGGGCGTTGATGGTGATGGTGACGTGATCGACGCCGATCTCGGCCAGTTCGTCGACGTACTGCGGTAGGTTGAGGCCGTTGGTGGAGATGCAGAGCTTGATCCCCGGCATCTCGCGCCCGACCTGGCGCAGGGTTTCGAAGGTGCGCTTGGGGTTGGCGAGCGGGTCGCCGGGGCCGGCGATGCCCATCACCGTGAGCTGCGGGATCTTCGCAGCCACCGCCTTGACCTTGCGCAGCGCCTGTTCGGGCTGCAGCACTTCCGAGACCACGCCGGGGCGGGTTTCGTTGGCGCAGTCGTATTTGCGGTTGCAGTAGTTGCACTGAATGTTGCACGCCGGGGCCACCGCCACGTGCATCCGGGCGAAGCGCAGGTGCGCGGTGTCGGAATAGCAGGGGTGGGTTTCGACCTTGGCGCGGACCGCGTCGGAAAGGGCGCTCGGCGTTTCGGTGCCGCAACGGGTCGAGGCACAGCCGGAGGTTTTGGCGTTCCGCGTGGCGTCTTGGGTGCGTTCCAGCAACATCGTCGCTCCTCCGGCTTTGTCATCCACAAGCCTTCAGCGCAAACCGCGTGCCGTTTTGATTTTCTTTGGAGAGTCAGGGAGTTTGGGCGGCGTTGTCGTGTTGCGAAGCCGACAACCCACAAAAAAGCCCGGCGACACTCCTGCCGCCGGGGCTGCACCAAGGGCGTTACTTGCGGACGTCGATCACCGCGCGTCCGCGCACTTCGCCCTTCAGGATCTTGTTCGCCATCGCGGGCAGGTCGCCCAGGCCGACGACCTGGGTAAGGGCGTCGAGGTGGCCCATCGGCAGGTCGCGGGTGATCCGCTCCCACGCCTGCTTGCGCCGCGCGATCGGGCACATCACCGAATCGATGCCGAGGAGGTTCACGCCGCGCAGCAGCAGCGGCAGGACGTTGGTGTTGAGGCCGATGCCGCCCGCGTTGCCGCAGCACGCCACCGACGCGCCGTAGCGCAGGCCGCAGACGAGGTTGCCGAGGATCGCGCCGCCGACCGCGTCCACCGCACCCGCCCAGCGTTCCGGATCGAGGGGCTTGCCCGACGGCGTCGCCATCGCCTCGCGGCTGACGATCTCGGTCGCGCCGAGACCGCGGAGGAAGGACTCCTGCTCGGGGCGGCCGGTGACCGCCGCGACCGGGTAGCCGAGCTTGGCGAGCACCGCGACCGCGACGCTGCCCAATCCGCCCGCCGCCCCGGTGACCAGCACCGGCGCATCGGAGGGCGTGAGGCCGTGGTCTTCGAGGGCGAGGATCGCCAGCATCGCGGTGAGACCGGCGGTGCCGACCGCCATCGCGCGCTCGGGCGAAAGGCCCTCGGGCAGCGGCACCAGCCAGTCGCCCTTGACCCGCGCCTTCTCGGCGAAGCCGCCCCAATGGATTTCGCCGACGCGCCAGCCGGTGAGGATCACTTTATCGCCGGGCTTGAAGTTCGGGTGCTCCGACTTCGCCACCACGCCGGTGAAGTCGACACCGGGGACGTGCGGATACTTGCGCACCAAGCGGCCGAGGCCGTTGATGATCATGCCGTCCTTGTAGTTGAGGCTGGAGTGGCTGACGTCGATCAGCACGTCGCCCTCGGGCAGGCGGTCCTCGCTCAAGGTTTCGATCGCAGCGGCGACCTTGCCCTCGGTTTCGGTGAGCAGCAGCGCCCGGAAATCGCTCATGACTGGCTTCCTTCGGTTGCGGCGCGGCGCTTGACCGCCTCGCCATATTGATCGCTTACGTAGGTCATCAAATCCGCGAGCACGGTCACTGCGCGGGCCGCGTCCTGCGCGGCGATGGCGTCGAGCAGCGCCTGATGGCGGTCGGCGATCTCGGTGCGGTTGCGGACGCGGAAGATCACCATGTTGGTGATCGGCGTCATCGCCTCGACCACCGCATGCATCACCAGGCCGATCAGGCCGTTGCCGGTGGCCTCGACGATGGCGCGATGAAAGCGCACATCGGCGGCGCAGAACTCGGCGTCGGTGGTGGCGGGATCGCGGGCGATGGCGATTTCGGCGGCCATGCGCGCGAGGTGGTCGTCGGTGCGGCTCGCCGCCGCAAGACGGCAGCACATCCCCTGGAGTTCGCGACGCGCGGCCGCGATCTCCTCGTGCTCGAGCGCGCCCATGCTCACCATCAGCATCGCCGCGCCGGAAAAGGTTTCCGCGAGCTCGGAGGCCTCGGGACGGACGACGAAGTTGCCGCCGGTCGGGCCGCGCCGCGACCGCACCAGATTCTGCGCCGCCAGCCGCTTCAACGCCTCGCGGATCGTCGGGCGCGAGACGCCGTAGCGCCGCGCCAGCTCGTCCTCGGTGGGGAGGCGCTCGTCGGCCTTGATCCGGCCTTCGACGATCGCGGCGCGGAGGTTGTCGGCGATCTGCCGCGCGACGCTGGTGGTGATGATGTTCTGATACTCGATCATGTCCGCTCCCGAAATCCAGGCCCTACCATACCCTACAGGAGCGCCGAAGCAATAGAATATTTGTCTGACAAATAGCCGTCGGATTTCCCCGGCGCGGTCTGGCGGCGGCGGAATCCCGCGCCTATGTTTCCCTGTGCCTCAAAGGGGGGAACGCCATGACGGTTTCCTATACCCGCCCCGAGCGCGTCGCCGACGCCGTCGTCCACGCCTTCGGAGTCACCTCCGCCGCCGTTGCCGCCGCGATACTTCTCGGATTCGCGATTGCCGCCGGTGATGCCGACCGCATCGTCGCCGCCGCGATCTACGGCGCGGGGCTGCTCGCCACCTTCGGCTTTTCCGCCGCCTACCACGCATGCGTCGCGCCGGTGTGGAAGGAGCGCCTGCGCCGCTGCGACCACGCCGCGATCTACCTGATGATCGCAGGCACCTACACCCCCCTCGCCCTGGTCGCGATCGGCGGCACCACCGGCATCACCCTGCTGGCGGCGGTGTGGTCGGTGGCGTTCGCCGGGCTGGCGCTCAAGCTCGGCTGGCCGCGCCGCTTCGAGCGGTTGTCGCTGGCGCTCTACCTCGCGCTCGGCTGGTGCGGGCTGTTCGCCCTCGGCGCGATCATCGACGCGCTGCCGGTGCCCGCGCTCGTCCTGCTGCTCGTCGGCGGCCTGCTCTACACCATCGGCGTCGGCTTCCACGTCTGGCGGGGGCTCAAGTTCCAGAACGCGATCTGGCACGTCTGCGTGCTTTCCGCCGCCGCCTGCCATTACGCCGCGGTGGTGCAGGCCCTCCTGCCCGCCTGAGCCCCCTAGGATGCGAGGCGCTTGCCGTGGCGTAACATCAGAGCGAAGTCGGTGGCCGAGACCGGGCGGCTGAAGTAATAGCCCTGGATCGCGTCGCAGCGGTTTTCGCGCAGGAAGTGGAGGTGTTCGACGGTCTCCACGCCCTCGGCGATCGCGGTCATCTTGAGCGAACGGGCGAGCGAGATCACCGCGCGGACGATGGTGGCGTCCGCCGGGTCGACGAGCATGTTGCGCACGAACGACTGATCGATCTTCAAGGTGTCGACGTGGAAGCGGCTGAGGTAGGACAGGCTCGAATAGCCGGTGCCGAAATCGTCGATGGAAATCCGCACGCCCGCCGCCTTCAGCCCGTCCACCGTCGCGATCACCCGGTCGACGTCCTGCGCGATCAGGCTTTCGGTGAGTTCGAGTTCGAGGAGCTCCGGCGGCAGGCCGCTCGCGGCGAGCGCCTCCATCACCCAGCCCTCGACGTCCTGCTGAAGGAACTGCCGTACCGAGAGGTTCACCGACACCACCACCTCGGGCAGTCCCTGCTTTCGCCACGCCTGCCCTTGGGCGCAGGCGGTGCGCAGCACCCAGTCGCCGATCGGCACGATCAGGCCGGTTTCCTCGGCGAGGGGGATGAAGCGGGCGGGCGGCACCACCCCCATGGTCGGATGATTCCAGCGCACCAGCGCCTCGCAGCCGATGATCTCGCCCGACGCGATGTCCGCCTTGGGCTGGTAGACCAGCGATAGCTCGTCGCGCCCGAGCGCCGAGCGCAGGCCGGTTTCGAGGTCGAAGCGGACCTTCGCCTCCTCGCTCATGCCGCTGGTGAAGAACAGCGCGAGGTTGCCGCCCTGCGCCTTCGCCCGCGCCATCGCCGCGTCGGCGTGGACGATCAGCATGTCGGCGTCATCGCCGTCCTGGGGGAACACCGCGAGGCCGACGCTGGCGCGCACCAGCACCTCGGAGGTCCCGATCATGAACGGCTGGGCCAGCGCATCGAGCACCGCGCGCGCGGTGGCATAGGCCTCGGTACCCGCGTTGAGGCCGACCAGAACCATCAGGAACTCGTCGCCGCTCTGGCGCGCGACGGTGTCGCCATCGCTCACCAGCCCCGCCAGCCGCTGCCCCACCGCGCGCAGCAAGGCATCGCCGGTGGCGTGGCCGAAGCCTTCGTTGACGCTTTTGAAGCGGTCGAGGTCGACGAACAGCAGGGCCCCCTCGCTGCCCGACCGCTGCGCGTGGGCGATCGCCTGGTTGAGGCGGTCGCGGGCGAGCGCGCGGTTGGGCAGGCCGGTGAGGCCGTCGTGGGTGGCGAGGTATTCGATGTGGGATTCGTAGCGCTTACGGTCGGTGATGTCGGTGACGATGCTGAGGATGCAGGGGCGCTCCATGAACTCGGCGACGTCGGCGCTGATCATTCCGTCGCGGACGTCGCCGCTATGCAGGTGGAGTTTGATCTCGTGGTCGACGATGCGTTCGCCCGCGCGCAGGCGTTCGACGAAGGCGCTGCGCTGCGCGTCGTCGACCCACATCCCCACTTTCGCCGCCGGACGGCCGATCAGGTCGGCGCGCTCGCAGCCGTTGAGGCGGAGGTAGGCGTCGTTGACCGCGAGGAACTGGCCGTCGTCGAGGCTGACGA
The DNA here is from genome assembly GCA_001603335.1 of Rhodospirillales bacterium Alpha_05. GTDB lineage: Bacteria > Pseudomonadota > Alphaproteobacteria > Rhodospirillales > Rhodospirillaceae > Oleispirillum. Next base: position 6,282 of record LUYR01000072.1, read on the forward strand.
TCGCGGTCGCCGCCGGGGACGCAGTGAAGATCTTTTCGAAACGGTCGAGGTCGGCGCGGGCGCGCCGCATCATCTCGATCTGCGCGACGTCCGCCGCCGCGAGGCGCCGCGCCGCAAGCACCAGGCCGACGCTGATCATCACCAGAAGCGCGCCCGCCAGACCCAGCACCAGGCGGAAGCGATCGCGGCTGCCCCTCTGGATGCCGTCGAGGCGTTGGCGGGCCGCGGCGTCGAGGCGATAGAGCGTGCCGTCGAGGCTGTGGAACGCGACTCGGAGTTCGACGTCGTAGCGCACGTCGACGCCGATGCGCCGGCCCTCGAGCAGCACCGCGCGGAAGGTCTGCACCTGATCGGCGAATTCCCAGGTGCGTTCGGTCTCGAGCGGCATCTGCGCCACCAGCCGCTCGAACGTCGCCAGCGCCTGATTCAGTAGCGCCACCCCCTGGTTGCGATCCCAGGGCGCGGCCTCGCGGGTGTCGAGGCTGACGTGCAGGAAGCCCTGATAGAGGTCGATGCGCGCCTGACGGAACTCGGCGATGGTGCGGGTGTAGCGGTCGAGCGCCTCTTGTTGCGAATGGTTGAGGGCGATAACGCCGCCGCACACCATCGCCGCAACCGCGATCGTCGCCGCGACCCACACGCCGACCAGCC
>LUYR01000073.1 GCA_001603335.1 Rhodospirillales bacterium Alpha_05
GAAACCTCCGCCGTCGCCGATCCGCTCACCGCCGCGCTGCCCCGGGTCTCGCCGTGGATGCGCCTCGGTCGCCGCGCCCTCGGCCACCAGGGCTTCATGGTCGGCGCGGTGGTGCTCGGCGCGATCGTGCTGATGGCGCTGTTCGCGCCGCTGATCGCCCCGCACGACCCCTATGCGCAAGACGTCTCGCGCCGCCTGATCCCACCGGTGTGGGACGCCAAGGGTTCGTGGGACCACGTCTTCGGCACCGACAAGCTCGGCCGCGACTATCTGAGCCGATTGATCTACGGCGCGCGGATCTCGCTGATGATCGGCGGCCTCGCGGCGCTGATCTCAGGCGCGATCGGCACCGCCATGGGCGTTGCCGCCGGGTACTTCGGCGGCAAGGTCGACGCCGCGATCAGCTACCTGATCACTACCCGGCTGTCGATGCCGGTGGTGCTGGTGGCGCTCGCCGTCGCCTCGCTGGTCGGCGGGTCGCTCAAGATCGTGATCCTGGTGCTGGGCTTCCTGCTCTGGGACCGCTTCGCCGTGGTCACCCGCGTCGCCACCCAGCAGATCCGCCACGCCGAATACATCGCCGCGGCGCAGTGCATCGGCTGCTCCACCTGGCGGATCGTGGTTTCGGAAATCCTGCCCAACATCCTCAACGCCCTGATCGTCGTCGCGACGCTGGAAATGGCGCACGCGATCCTCTTGGAAGCGACGCTCTCCTTCCTCGGCCTCGGGGTGCCGCCACCCGAGCCGTCGTGGGGGCTGATGATCTCGGAAGGCAAGCAGTACATGTTCTTCAAACCCTGGGTGATCGTGATTCCCGGCGTCGCGCTGCTGGTGCTGGTGCTGGCGATCAACCTGCTGGGCGACGGCGTGCGCGACGTGACCGCTCCGGAGAACCGCAATTGACCGGCCCGACCCCACTGCTCGAAGTCGCCGACCTGACCATCGACATCCCGCTCGGCGGACGCACCCTGCACGCGGTGCGCGGGATTTCCTTCGAAGTCGAGCGCGGCGAAACCCTGTGCATCGTCGGCGAATCCGGCTCGGGCAAGTCGCTCACCTCGCTGGCGCTGATGAACCTGCTGCCGAGCAAGCTGAAGCGCACCGCCGCGACGATGCGCTTCGACGGCATCGACCTGACGAAGATGTCGGAGCGGCAGATGAGCGATCTGCGCGGCGACCGCATGGCGATGATCTTCCAGGAGCCGATGACCTCGCTCAACCCCGCCTACACCATCGGCAACCAGTTGGTCGAGCCGCTGCTGCGCCATCGCAAGGTGTCGTACGACGAGGCCCACGCCCGCGCCGTGACGCTCTTGGAAAAGGTCGGCATCACCGCCGCGGCGCGGCGGATGACCCAGTATCCGCACCAGCTCTCCGGCGGCCTGCGCCAACGGGTGATGATCGCGATGGCGCTGATGTGCGATCCCGACCTGTTGATCGCCGACGAACCGACCACCGCCCTCGACGTCACGATCCAGGCGCAGATCCTGCTGCTGCTCAAGGAAATCCAGAAGGAATTCAACATCGCGGTGATCCTGATCACCCACGACCTCGGCGTCGTGGCGCGGATCGCCGACCGCGTCGCGGTGATGTACGCGGGTGAACTGGTGGAGAGCGGCGCGGTCGGCCCGATCTTCGAAAATCCCTCGCACCCCTACACCCGCGGCCTGCTCGCGTGCATTCCCCAGCCGGGCAAGACCAAACCGGGCGAGCCGCTCGGCTCGATCCCCGGTCTGGTGCCCAGCCTTACCGGTCGGGTCGACGGCTGCGTCTTCCGCAACCGCTGCCCGCTCGCCGAGCCCGATTGCGCCAACGACATCCCGCTCGCGGTGTTGCCCGATGGCCGCCGCGTACGATGCATCCACGCGGAGGGCGCGCGATGATCGCCAAGGCGCCGATTCTCGAACTCCGCGACATCGCCAAGACCTACACGGTGCGCCAGGGGATGTTCTCGCCCAAGCTGCCGTTGAAGGCGGTGGATGGCGTGTCGCTCAGCGTCGCACGCGGCGAAACCCTGGGCCTCGTCGGTGAGTCCGGCTGCGGCAAGAGCACCCTCGCCAAGCTCCTCCTCGGTCTCGAAACCCCGACCTCCGGGCAACTCCTGATCGACGGCGTGGCGGTGGAGGGCAAGGCGTGGCGCAAGGAAATGTCGCGCCGGATCCAGCCGATTTTCCAGGACCCATACTCCTCGCTCAACCCGCGCAAGACGGTGCGCCAGATCGTCGCGATGCCGCTGGAGGTCCACGAGATCGGCAACGCGGCGGAGCGCGACAAGATGGTCGACGCGATCCTCGACGTCGTCGGCCTG
>LUYR01000074.1 GCA_001603335.1 Rhodospirillales bacterium Alpha_05
GCAGGCGAGAATCGCGGTGTCCGCGTCGTCGCCCGGGTGGGGCGCGACGCCGATCGCGGCGAGGGCCTCGGTCGCGCCGCAGAGTTCGCATTTCGCGCCGCTGCGGGCGATCAGGTCGTCTTCCGTGCTCATGGTCGATGGTGTCTCTGTTCTGGATGAAGGAGCCGCACCCTAGCAGGGTGCGCGCCGGATCGCCACCCGCGTGGCCGCGCGGGTTATCCCGCAACCCAACTCGGATACGGCCGCCACGCGCCCACCCAGTCGGGGATCGCCTCGCCCGGCATCGGCCGCGCGATCGCGTAGCCCTGCGCCAGCTCGCACCCGAGCGAAAGCAGCATGTCGCCCACCGCCGCGGTTTCCACCCCTTCGGCGATCACCTCGCGGCGGAAGGCCTGGGCAAGGCCGATGATGCCCTTGACGATCGCGAGGTCGTCCTGGTCCTCCAGCATGTCGCGCACGAAGGTCTGGTCGATCTTGAGAATTTCCGCCGGCAGTCGCTTGAGGTAGGTGAGCGCCGAATAGCCGGTACCGAAGTCGTCGAGGGCGAAGCGCACGCCGATGCGGCGGCATGCGCGCATCAGGTTGGTGATCACGCCGAGGTCGGCGAGCGCGCTGGTCTCGAGGATTTCCAGCTCGAGCGACGGCGAGCCGACGGTCGGATGGCTGGCGAGTAGGATCTGTAGCTTTTCGACGAAGTCGTCCTGCAGCAGCTGCCGCGCGCTGACGTTGACGCTCACCGACATGTCGAGGCCGGCGTTGTTCCAGCTCGCGATCTGCTTCAGCGCCGCATCGATCACCCATTCGCCGATCTCGACATTGAGCTGGTGCCCCTCGACCACCGGCAGGAAGGTCGCCGGCGGCAGCAGGCCGAGCGTGGGATGCTGCCAACGGATCAGCGCCTCCACCCCGATCACCCGGCCGGTGCGCATGTTGACCTTGGGCTGGTAATGGAGAACGAATTCGCGATGCGCCAGCGCGACGCGAATCCGCTCGATGCTGTCGTGCTTCGCCTTGACCACCAGATTGTGGTCGGTGTCGAAGACATGGTAGCGGTTCTTGCCGTCCTGCTTCGCCTGGTACATCGCCTGATCGGCGTGGCGCAGCAAGAGGTCGGCGTCCACCTCATCGCGCGGATACAGCGTGACGCCGATACTCGCCGAGACCTTCAGCATCCTGTCGTCGACGATCACCGGGCTCGCCACCGCCTGAAGCATTCGGTCGAGTAGCGGGTGGCAGTCTTCCGCGGTTTCGAGATCGGTGAGGATGACGATGAATTCGTCGCCGCCGATACGTGCGAGGGTGTCGCCCTCGCGGATCACCGCCTTCAACCGCTGCGCCAGCGCGACGAGCAGTTGGTCGCCCACGCCGTGGGTGTGGGTGTCGTTGATCTCCTTGAAGAAGTCGAGGTCGAGGTAGACCACCGCGAGCGAGGTGCCGCGCCGCTGGCTGAGCGCGATCCCCTGGCGCAGACGGTCGTTGAGCAGAGCGCGGTTCGGCAGGTCGGTAAGAATGTCGTGCTGCGCGATGTGCTCGAGCTGCTGCTGGTACCGCTTGCGTTCGGTGATGTCGCGCGACGAGCAGAACAACACGTTTCGGCCATCGAGGAGCAGCGGGAAGTAACTGATCTCGACGTCGAAGGCCGTGCCGTCGCTGCGCCGGTGACGGGTCTCGAACAGCGAGGACTCGTGGCCGCGCAGTTGCAGGTCGAAGGCCTGGTCGAAGTCCTCTCTGGCGATGCCGACGTCCCAGTCCCGCACGTTCATTCCGAGCACCGTCTCCATCGGGTAGCCCAGCATGCGGCAGAACGACGCGCTGACCTCGACGACGTTGCCCTGGTCGTCGAGGATGTGAATCCCGTCCCGCGCGGCGTCGAGCACGGTCTTGAACCGCAGCGCCTGGTTGGCGAGCTGCTTTTCGGTGCGCTTGCGCTCGGTGATGTCGCGCGCCACGCCGAGCACGCCGATGGTCTCGCCGACGACGTTGCGCACCGGCGTCTTGGTGGTCTCGACCAGGATGCTGGTTCCATCCTGGGCGAAGGTGATCCACTCCTCGTTGACGCTCGCGTGTCCCGCCGCAATCGCGTTGCGGTCGTGCATCCGAAAGAAATCGGCGACATCCTTGGGGAAGAAGTCGTAGTCGGTCTTGCCGATCACCGCGTCCTCGGGTGCCCCGAGGAGCCGCTCCATGCGCGGATTACAGGTGCGGTAAGCCCCGTCCATGTCCTTGAGCCAGACCAGATCCGGCAGCGCGTCGAGCAGGGTCCGGAGGTGGGCGCGTTCCTTTTCCTTCGCCTCCTCGGCGCTGCCCATCTTGCCGATCAGGTGCACCAGGCGGCCGAAGAACGACATCATCGCCTTGACGTGTTCCCGCGAAAACACCGGGGTGCGCTCGAGCGCCGCGATGTAGCTCGCGGGATTGAAGCCCATCTCCTGGGCCTGACGCACGAAGAACGCCTTGTCCGGCTCGTCGAAGAAGAACTGGCCGGTGAAGAAGTTCGCGACGTGCTCGCCCTCGACGATGATCGGCACGGCAACGTCGACCATGCCGTTCCTGCACTTGTAGACGTTGTAGGTTTCGCCTTCCTTCAGCATTCCCGCGAGGATGGTGTCGCTCTCGTGGCAGCGGGAGGCGGTGATCGCATTGGCGCGGTGGAAGCGGGTGCAGATGTCCTGCCAGCCGGTCGCCACCAGGATCTTTCCGTCGAGATCGAGGATCGCCATCACTGCACCGGTAAGTGCCGTAAAATCCTCGCAAGTTGCGCGGAGTTCGTCGACGTCCACGATGTCAGAAAACTTCATAGCGCACCCAACTCTCACCAGCCCGTTGCGTCCTCCCCCCGACCTGAGATGAGTGTACACCAAAACCCGATCGCAACAAACGGTTGCCCGCCCGCCCCGGGCGCCCCCGTGCCGGGTTTGCGCACCGATTCCGGACCAAATCCCTCGCCACCCGCGAGGGTGCGGAACCCTCAGAGAAAGCCGATCCAGCGTCCGGCGAGGAGAACCGCGAGCCAGAGCAGCAGCGACGCGGCGGCATGGGCGCGCACCCGGGCTCCGACAACGCCACCCGCAACGGCGACACGATAGCCCGGCGCAGCGTGCTGCAAGCCGATGTTGAGCAGCGCGCAGGCGAACAGCGCGAGCTTCCAGAGAAATGCGGGGTTGGCGAGGTAGTCCTGCGGCTTGACACTGAACAGCCAGGCTCCGGTGAGCACCGCGAAGCCGAGGCCGATGGCGGCGGCGCGGGACAGCAACGGCGCCACCGCCGCGACCGGCCCGCCGCGCATCAATCGCAGATCGAGAGGCACGATCGCACCGACGACGAGCGCGAAGGCGAAGATGTGCGCGGCGTTGATGACGAGATAGGCGACGTAGTGGCGTTGCAGCCAGACCGCGCCCGGCCAATGGCCGAGGGCGTCGAGGATCTCCACGCCCCTACTCGATCCGCTCCGGATACATGTCGTAATTCTTGCCCGCGATGGTGATCCGCACCGCCTTCATGTGGGTCGCGCCGGGTTCCTTCGCGCGGTTGCCGAGCACCGTGATCGTGTCGCCGACCTTGGCGGTATCGCCGGTGAAGCCGGATTTTTCGGTCTGCCTCGGGTTGCCGAGGTCGACCTGCCAGACCTGTCCATCCGCCGCCTCGACCTTGAGGGTCGGATGCGGCGGCGTCATCGAGATCGCGCGTATCGTGCCCTCGAGCGTGGTCTGCTCGGTCTCCGCCCACGACCATCCATGATGCGCCAACGCGGGCGCCGCCGCCCCCAGCGAGAGCGCTGCCGCGAGCAGGCTTGCCTTCACCATCTTCGAAACCATCGACCGCTTCTCCAGGTTACCGGTTCGCGAATGATATGCACTCGCATCTCCGGCGGGTCAACTCCGCGCCGTGGCGCGATCGCCGCCACGGCGCCGCGAATACCACCCGCGATTGACCAGGCCAGCCTCGCCGCGCATCGTAAACGCGTATCCTCCCGGGAGTTCCGCAATCGATGGCGATGCAGGCCCTCTACTGGCTCGGTCGGGCGGAGCGCGGCGACCCGAACCCCAAAGGCCGCACCATGGCGACGGAAAAGATCGCCGAACTGGCGAAGCTCTTCCCCGATGCCGTCAAAGCTCTCGCCGAGTGGCAAAAAAACCAGTCCGGGCCGCCGCCGCTGACCTGAGGCGAAGCCGCGGACGTCACTCCTGCGGCGGCACTCTCGTGATGGTGCGGGTGCGGAGAATGGCCGGCGCCTCGTTCCACGGCACCACGCCGTCGGCGCTCTTTCCGTAGGCCACCGCCGCGGTGACGACCCTGGCCGCGTCCGCCGCCGGGTCGAGATTGCCGAGAACATAGGTCCAGTGGTCGGTGCCGCCGCTCAGCGCGACGACGCAGCCGCGCGAGCACGCGGAAAAGCACGAAGCCTCGCGCAGGCGCACGCCTTCGGGCAGATCGACCGCCGCAAGGGCCTCGGCCATGCGCTCGCCCGGCCAGGGCGCTTCGGTCTCCGGCGCGCCGGCGGCAACGCGGCGACAGGTATTGCAAACCGTAATCGTCGTCTCGGACAAAAAACTCTCCCATGGGTCGGCATAAACGCGTACCGGGGAATTGGGTCGGATTTGGTCCTGTTTCAAGCGAACCGGCGCGCCAAAACTTGCCCGCCGCGCTCCGCGAGCGAAGAGATCGGCGAGGTTTTCTCCACCAAAATCCGGCGCGGCCCGGGGTTTTCATCTTCCATCCCGAAAGTTATGACCTTCAGCTTACGACATTTCGGCTATGTCTGTGCTTCAAATCCGATTCGCCTGCTCGGAGAGCATAGTCCGAAAGTTCAGAAAAGCATTGAAACTCCACATCATATAACCTGATTTCTACTCTCGCCTTTCCTTGACACACCCCGCGTTTCGATCAGAATGAGGAGCCGACGAGGGGCTGTTTTTCAGGGGGTTCCCGGGGTCGCATCGGGCCGGAGCGTTGCGCGAAATCCAGCGCGAAACCACGGCGCAAAACGAAGTCCGGGAGGAAGTGGTTTTTCGTCGCGGAGTACATATATCCACCGTGCTTCCCACCGTCGTCGAACTCATGGGGCATCCCACGCTCACCTTGACGAACGACACGCCGACCCTGCGCACTGCGCGCCGCTCGAAAGAGCAGGCATCGCAGCGTTTGGGGCTTCCGTTTGGTGAAAAAACATGATTAGGATTCATCTTCGCACGAGAATAAATCTTCATTCCGTTCGAGGCCCGGCCTTCCTCCCTTCACCGTCGTGAAGCCTGGGTGGGTCCATCGCGTACTGCTAGCACCTGACGAAAATTTGCTTTATTTTCAATCGAGACGCGGGTTTTGCGATGCAAATCAAAGTTGGCTTGGACTTGCCGATCAGCGGCAGGCCCGTACAAGAAATCCACGAAGGACGCCCGGTCCGCAGCGTCGCCCTGATCGGGTTCGACTATCCCGGCCTCAAGCCGACGATGCTGGCGCAGGTCGGCGACCGGGTCCGCCTCGGCCAGCCCCTGTTCACCGACAAGGCTAATCCCGGGGTTCAGTTCACCGCGCCCGCCGCGGGCGTGGTCCGCGACATCCACCGCGGCGAACGGCGCCTGTTCCAGTCGATCGTGATCGACGTCGAGGGCGACGACGCCATCGACTTCGCCCGCTACGACGCCGGGCAGCTCGGCGCGCTGAGCGACGCGCAGGTTCGCGAGAACCTCCAGCAGTCCGGCCTCTGGACCGCCTTGCGCACCCGCCCCTACAGCCTGGTGCCCGCGGTCGACGCGACGCCGTCGTCGATCTTCGTCACCGCCGTCGACACCCATCCCCTCGCCGCCGACCCGGCGCTGGTGATCGCGGGCGAGGCCGAGGCCTTCGGCCAGGGCGTGATGGTGCTGGCGCGTCTCGCCAAAGTCTTCCTCTGCAAGGGTCCGGGCGCGACGTTGCCGGGCGAGCAGGTCGCGGGCGTGACCACCGAGACCTTCGCCGGTCCGCACCCCGCCGGCCTGCCGGGTACCCACATCCACTTCCTCGACCCGGTCGGCGCGCACAAGACGGTGTGGCACATCGGCTACCAGGACGTGATCGCGATCGGCAAGCTCTTCACCACCGGCCGCTATTCGCCCGAGCGCGTGATTTCGCTCGCCGGACCCGGCGTGCGACAGCCGCGCCTGCTGCGCAGCCGCCTCGGCGCGAGTCTCGCAGACCTCACCGAAGGCGAACTCCAGCCCGGCGAGCAGCGGGTGATCTCGGGCTCGGTGTTCGGCGGGCGCACCGCGCGCGGCGCGGCGGCCTGGCTCGGGCGCTACCACGTCCAGGTGAGCTGCCTGCCGGAAGGGCGCGACCGCGAGTTCATGCACTACCTGAGGGCGGGCGTGA
>LUYR01000075.1 GCA_001603335.1 Rhodospirillales bacterium Alpha_05
TTTTGCGATGCCGCTTCACGCCCCGCGAGCGGCGGGCTCAGGCGTGGTCGTGGTGGCCTTCGCCCTTGCGCTTGCAGTTCTCGCGCTTACCGCCGCAGAACTCGCATTCCTTTTCCACGCCGAAGATGGCGATGCCGCCGCAGGAGCCGGTGATCGGCTTGCGGCCGTTCATCACGCCGATCGCCATTCCGGCGACCACCAGCAGCATCACGGCAAATACGACCAACCAGATCATGACGTTCCTTTCAACGCGGGAAAGCGCTTTTCAAATACCGGGGTGCTTCGCACGGTGAACGCCCGGGCGTCGGTTTCGTCGACGCGGGCGTCGGTCTTGATCACGAAGAACGCGGCGAGCTCGTGCTGCACGGCGAAATCGTAGCCCTGCTCGGGGCCGAGCGCCATCAGCAGGGTGGAGAGCCCGTCGGCCTCGAACGCGGTATCGGCGATCACCGAGACCGACGCGAGCTTGTGGGTCACCGGCGACAGGGTACGCGGATCCAGGGTGTGGGAATAGCGCACGCCGTTTTCTTCGTAGTAGTTGCGATAATTGCCGGAGGTGGAGACGCCGTGGCTTTCCAGCGGCACGATGCGTTCCGCCACCCGAGCATTCGATATGGGAGCTTCGAGGGCGATGCGCCATGCGCTGCCGTCGGGCTTGCGGCCCGCGGCGCGGATCTCGCCGGTGACGTCGACGAGGAAGTTGGCGACGCCCTCGTCGCGCAGATACGCACCGATCCGGTCCACCGCGTAGCCCGCGGCGATGCTGTTGAACTCGATGCTACTCGCGGCGTCCTTGCAGAGCACTTTGCCGCCGTCGGGCGCGGTCGCGACGCGGATGTGCTCCATGCCTACCACCGCGCGCAAGCCGTCGAGCTGCTCGGGCGTCGGGTGCTGGGTGACGCGGCCGCGCGGGCCGAAGCCCCAGGCGGAGAGGGCGGGCAGCAGGGTGATGTCGTAGGCCGGGCTCTCGCGATGCAGCACGCTCGCGTAGTCGAACAACGCGAACACGCTCGGCGGCATCGCGGCGCAGGTGCCGGCCGGGGCCGCGTTGAAGCGCGCGACGTCGGAATCGCTGCGGTAGGTGGAAATCGTGCGGTCGAGATCGTCGAGGATCGCCTGGACGCCCGACTGGAGCTTCTGCCCATCGGGCGACTTGGGACCCGCGACGAACTGCACCCGATAGGTGCTGCCCATGGTCGGGCCGCCGAAACTCTGGACCTTTTCCGTCCCGCACGCGGTGAGCAGGACGACCAAACTTAACGAAGCCAAGCGGCCGAGGCGGGACGCGATGCGCCCGCCTCGAACCGAACCGTCAACCACCGAAGTCATCGAGGAAGATACTCTCTCGTTCAACGCCAAGGTCCAGAAGCATCTTGATCACCGAGGCGTTCATCATCGGCGGACCGCACATGTAGTATTCGCAGTCCTCGGGGGCCGGATGGCTCTTCAGGTAGTTTTCGTAGAGGACGTTGTGGATGAAGCCGGTCGGGCCGGTCCAGTTGTCCTCGGGCTGCGGGTCGGAGAGCGCGAGGTGCCACTCGAAGTTGGGGTTCTCCGCCTGGAGGGCGTCGTACTCTTCGACGTAGAAGGTCTCCCTGAGCGACCGCGCGCCGTACCAGAAGGTGATCTTGCGCTTGGTCTTGAGCCTGCGGAGCTGGTCGAAGATGTGCGAGCGCATCGGCGCCATGCCCGCGCCGCCGCCGATGAACACCATCTCGGCATCGGTGTCCTTGGCGAAGAACTCACCGAATGGACCGTAGATCGTGACTTCGTCGCCCGGCTTCAGGCTGAACAGCCAGGAGGACATCTTGCCGGGCGGAATGTCGTCGCGTCCGGGCGGCGGCGAGGCCACGCGGATGTTGAACTTCACGATGCCCTTTTCCTCGGGGTAGTTGGCCATCGAGTAGGCGCGGATCACCGGCTCGTCGACCTTCGACACGTAGCGCCAGAGGTTGAACTTGTCCCAGTCCGGGCGGAATTCGGCCGGAACGTCGAAATCCTTATAGGCGACCTGGTGCGGCGGGGCTTCGAGCTGGACGTAGCCGCCGGCGCGGAAGTTGACGTGCTCGCCTTCCGGCAGGGAGAGCGTCAGCTCCTTGATGAAGGTGGCGACGTTGTCGTTGGACTTGACCTTGCAGACCCACTTCTTGACCCCGAAGACCTCCTCCGGAACGATGATCTTCATGTCCTGCTTGACCGCGGTTTGGCAGGAGAGGCGCCAGCCCTCGCGGATCTGGCGGCGGGTGAAGTGGGGCTCTTCGGTCGGCAGCATCTCGCCGCCGCCCGAGGTGACGATGCATTTGCACTGCGCGCAGGTGCCGCCGCCACCGCAGGCGGAAGAGAGGAACACGTTGTTGCTCGCGAGCGTCTGGAGCAGCTTGCCGCCCGCCGAGACGGTGATGTTCCGTTCGTCGTTGATCTCGATGTTGACGTCGGCGGAGGCCACGAGGCGCGAGCGCGCAAACAGGATGACGACTACCAGGGTCAGCACGATCGCGGTGAACATGCCGACGCCGGTGAGGATAATTGACGTATTGTCCATGCCCTACTTCCTCTTCAGATCTGCACGCCGGAGAAGGACATGAAGCCCAGCGCCATCAACCCGATGGTAATGAAGGTGATGCCCAGGCCCTGGAGGCCGCCGGGCACGTCGCTGTACTTGAGCTTGTCGCGGATGCCCGCGAGCGCGGTGATCGCCAGCGCCCAGGAAATCCCCGAGCCGACGCCGTAGACGCCGCTTTCGACGAAGGTGTAGTCGCGCTCGACCATGAACAGCGAGCCCGCGAGGATCACGCAGTTCACCGTGATCAGTGGCAGGAACACGCCGAGCGCGTTGTAGAGGCTGGGCACGTACTTATCGAGGGTCATCTCGAGGATCTGCACGATCGCCGCGATCACGCCGATGTAGCTCAACAGGCCGAGGAAGCTCATGTCGACGTCGGGCAGGCCCGCCCAGGCGAGCGCGCCGTCCTTCAACAGGTAGCGGTAGAGCAGGTTGTTGGCGGGCACGGTGATGGCCTGGACCACCACCACGGCGACGCCGAGGCCGATCGCGGTCTCCACCTTTTTCGAGATCGCGATGAACGAGCACATCCCGAGGAAGAAGGCGAGGGCCATGTTCTCGACGAACACGGAGCGGAAGAACAGGCTGATATAATGCTCCATATCAGTAGGCCTCCGCGCGCACGTGCGAGGTGATCTTGAATACCGGAACTTCCTTCTGGTTGCTCTTCCAGGTACGAAGCCCCCAGATGATCAGGCCGATCAGGAAGAACGCCGAGGGCGGCAGCAGCAAGAGGCCGTTCGGCACGTACCAGCCGCCTTCGTTGACCGTCGGCAGGATGGTGATGCCGAGCAGCTTCCCCGAGCCGCACAGCTCGCGGATCACGCCGAGCGTCACCAGCATCGCCGAATAGCCGAGGCCGTTGCCGATGCCGTCGAGGAACGAGAGCTTGGGCGGGTTGGCCATGGCGAAGGCTTCGGCGCGGCCCATCACGATGCAGTTGGTGATGATCAGGCCGACGAACACCGAGAGCTGCTTGCTCACCGAGTAGGCGAAGGCCTTGAGCATCTGGTCGACGACGATCACCAGCGACGCGATGATCACCATCTGCACGATCATGCGGATCGAGGAGGGGATCTGGTTGCGGATCGCCGAGATCGAGAGGTTGGAGAACGCCGTCACCAGGGTCAGGCCGAGCGACATCACCAGCGCCGTCCGAAGATTGGACGTGACCGCGAGCGCCGAGCAGATGCCGAGGATCTGCAGACCGATCGGGTTGTTCTGGAAGACGGGGTTGAGCAGGACATCACGGGCAGTTGGTTTAGCCATGGTCAGGCATCCCCCTTTTTCAGGTTCTGCAGGAAGGGCCCGAAGCCGTCCGGGCCGAGCCAGAAGTGCACCAGGTGTTCGACGCCGCGGCTGGTCAGGGTGGCGCCTGCGATGGCGTCGACCTGATGCGGGTTACTCTTCGCGCCGCCGCCCTTGACCATCGCAAGGGAGACGCGGCCGTTGTCGTCGTAGACTTCCTTGCCGGGCCACTGCGACAGCCAGCGCGGGTTGTCGACCTCGCCGCCGAGGCCGGGGGTCTCGGCGTGCTGGTAGAAGCCGAAGCCCGACACCGTGGCGAGGTCGCTCTTGAGGGCGATGAAGCCATAGAGCGTCGACCACAGGCCGTAGCCGCGGATCGGCAGGATCAGGGTCTCGAGCTTGCCGTCCTTCTCGACGAAGTAGGCGATGCTGTAGCGTTCCTGGCGGTGGATCGAGGCGATGTCTTCCGACGCCGGGAGGATTTTCGACTGCGCCGGGTCCTGCGCCGCCTTCAGCGGATCGTAGCTGCGCGGGTCCACCGCGTCGGTGAAGCGGCCGGTTTCGAGATCGACGACGCGGGGTTTGATGTCCTGGTTGAACACCCGGCGGACTTCCGTGCCGCTCGCCTTGTCGTCGACCATGCCCGCGATGCGGAGGATGCTACGCTGCTTGTCGAGCAGGGCGTTTTGCTGCTGCAACGACTTGAGCGACACCGCAGCGCCCGCGACGAACACCGAACACACCAGGCAGACCGAGAGGGCGACCAGGAGGGTGCGACCGATGGTTTCCTTTTTCTCAGACATTGCGCGCGGCCCTCCGCTTGATATTGGCCCGGATCACGAAGTGGTCGATGATCGGCGCGAAGATGTTGGAGAACAGGATCGCGAGCATCATGCCTTCCGGGAACGCCGGGTTGATGACGCGGATCATCACCACCATCACGCCGATCAGCGCGCCGAAGATCCACTTGCCGGTATTGGTCATCGAGGCCGAGACCGGGTCGGTCGCCATGTACATCATGCCGAACGCATAGCCGCCGACGACGAGATGCCAGTACCAGGGCATCGCGAACATCGGATTGGTGCTCGAGCCGATCACGTTGAGCAGCGACGAGAACGCGATCATGCCGATCATCACGCCCGAGACGATGCGCCAGGAGGCGATGCCCATGATCACCAACACGCCGCCGCAGACCAGGATCGCGAGCGTGCTGGTTTCGCCGATCGAGCCCGGCATGAAGCCGAGGAAGGCGTTCCACCAGGAGAGGCCGTTGGCCATCATCGCGTCGACGCCGCCGGACGCGGCGTTGCTGAGCGCGGTCGCGCCGGCATAGCCGTCCACCGGCACCCAGACGCGGTCGCCCGACATGAACGCGGGATAGGCGAAGAACAGGAACGCGCGCGAGACCAGCGCCGGGTTCATGAAGTTCTTGCCGGTGCCGCCGAACACCTCCTTGCCCAGCACCACGCCGAAGCTGATGCCGAGCGCGGCCTGCCAGAGCGGCAGGCTGGGCGGAAGGATCAGGGCGAAGAGCACCGAGGTGACGAAGAAGCCTTCGTTGACCTCGTGGCCGCGCACCGTGGCGAACAGCACTTCCCACGCGATGCCGACGAGGAAGATCGTGGCGTAGAGCGGCAGGAAGTAGAGCGCGCCCTGGAGCAGGTTGTGCCAGGGGTTGGATGGGTCGAAGCCCGCGAGCGCGTGGAGGATGGCGAAGCGCCAGCCGGTTTGCGCGTCGAGCAGCGCGGGCTGCTGGGCGAACACGCTGTTCGCCTGGAAGCCGACGTTCCACATGCCGAAGGCCATGATCGGGAAGGTGGTCAGCCACACCGTGGTCATGATCCGCTTCAGGTCCATGGCGTCGCGCACGTGCGCCGTGGTCTGGGTCACCGAGCCGGGCCGGTAGAAGAACGTGTCGATCGCCTCATAGAGCGCGCCGAAGGCCGCGTATTTGCCGCCCGGCTCGCAGTGATGGCCGATCTTGTCGAGTAGTGATCGCAGTCCCATACGTCAGCCCTCTTTCTCGATACGGGTCAGCACGTCCCGCAGCACCGGACCATATTCGTACTTCCCGGCGCAGGCGTAGGTGCAGAGCGCCAGGTCTTCCTCGTCCAATTCCAGGCAGCCGAGCTTTTGCGCGGTTTCGGTGTCGCCCACCAGGAGCGAGCGCAGCAGCTGCGTCGGCAGGATGTCGAGGGGCATCACCGCCTCGTAGTTGCCGATCGGCACCATCGCGCGCGGACTGCCGTTGGTGGTGGTGGTAAACGGCAGAAGCCTGCGGCCGAGGAACGCGGAGAGAAAGGCGTGGGTGACCGAATGCTTGTTCACGCCCGCCCTCAGGTAGTGCATGAACTCGCGGTCGCGCCCTTCCGGCAGGCAGCTCACCTGGACGTGGTAGCGCCCGAGCCAGGCCGCCGCGCCGCGCGCGGTGCGCCCGC
>LUYR01000076.1 GCA_001603335.1 Rhodospirillales bacterium Alpha_05
CATCGCCGCGATTTCGGTGGCGGTGGCGGCGCGGCCGGGGTCGCCCATCACCTCCTGGCGCAGCGTGGTGTGGCCGACCAGGGGCACGACGTTGACCGCGGGCTTGGCCGCCGTCACCGCCGCGAGGTAGTCGGGGAATCTCTTGAACGTGCCCGCCTCACCCGCCAGCGCCGGAAGGCCGAGGCCTTCCACCCGCGGGCGGCTGACCGGCGCGAGGCCGATGCCGCAGTTGCCCACCACCACCGTGGTCACGCCCTGGCTGGTCTTCGGCACCAGGCGCGGGTCGAGGAGCAGCGCGCCGTCGTCGTGGGTGTGGGTGTCGATGAAGCCGGGGGCGACGATCAGGCCTTCGACGTTCCGCACTTCGGCGTCGGCGAGGTCGAGGCTGTCTTCGACCGCAAGGATGCGCGGCCCGTCGATCGCGACGTCGGCGCGGCGGGGAGCGCCGCCGTCGCCGTCTAGCAGTATGCCGCCCTTGAGGATCAGGGTCATGATGCGTCCTCCGCGTCGGTTTCGCCCATGCCGACGCTGGCGATCCAGTTGACGGTGTCGAGTTCTTCGAGCTCGTCGTGCAGCGCCTCGACGTCGCGCAGGCGCTCGAACGAGGTCGGCATGCCGGCGCGGAAGGTGGCGGCGCAGAGCAGGTTCAACACGCTCATCGCGGCGGTGTAGCTGTCGAACGGCGATTCCGATCGGACCTCGCAGAGCAGGCTCCAGTCCGGCTTTTTCGGCATCGCCGTGGCAGAGGAATCGGCGACCAGCAGCACCTTCGCGCCGCGCCGCTTCGCCACCGAGATCAGGGTTTCGACCATCGCGACGCGGCGACGGAAGCCGAGCACCACCACCACGTCGTCGCCGTTCAGTCCGGCGAGGTCCTCGCCGAGGGTCTGTCCGACCGAAGGCACGAGCACCACGCCGTCGCGGATGATCGAGAGCTGGCGGTAGAGGTAGAGCGCGAGCACGCTGCTGTTGCGGAACCCGGCGACGAACACCCGCTTCGCCGCGATCAGGGCGTCGGCGGCCTCGCGCAGGATGTCGGGGCGCAGGGCTTCGAGCGTGCGCGAAACGTTGTTGGTTTCCCGCGCGATGTGCGCGGCGACGGTCTTGGAGTTCTGGCGGACGCGGTCCTCGGGCGCAGAGAGATAGACCGGCGAGCCCCAGCTGCGCGCGCCGCGCACCATTCGCCGCGCCTCGGAGAAATCCTTGTAGCCGAGGCGGCGGAAGAAGCGAGTCGCCGCCGCGTTGGAGGTGCCCGCCATTTCCGCGAGTTCGCTCGCCGAATAGGTGGCGATGTCGCCGGGAAAGCCGAGCAGCAGATCCGCCAGCCGCCGCTCCGCCGGAGGGAGTTCGGCGTAGTGGGACTGGATCCGGGATTCGAGGCTGTTGGCCTCCTTGGGCTTGAGCAAGGCCTGCACTCCGATGCTGTTGCTTCGTGCGTATCATGGGGGCGGCGCGCCGTGAAACTGAAAAAATATTATCACCATGTTGACACGCTGAAAAATGTTTTCCATTGTCGACGGAGCGGGAAATATCTCACCGCCGCCAACCCAAGGACGCCGCCGATGCCGCCCACGCACCCGCCAACTTCCGCCACTGCCCGACTGGTGCGCGTCGGCGAAGCGCTCAACCGGGTGGTTCAGGGCGTCTGCGTCGCGCTGATGGGCGGCATGGTGCTGACGATCTGGCTCGGCGTCGCCTCGCGCTACGTGTTCGGCTGGGGGATCACCTGGACCGAGGAGTTCTCGCGCTACGTGATGATCTGGGGCGCGCTCCTGGCGGTGAGCGTCGGGGTGTTCCGGCGCGAGCACATCGGCTTCGAGCTGCTGCTGATGAAGCTGCCGCGCGGCCTGCAGAAGGCGACGCGCATCGGCCTCGACCTGATCGCGTTCTCCTTCTTCCTCTTCCTCAGCGTCTACGGCACGTCGATGACGATCGAGGGTGCGAACCAGTACGCGACGATCTTCGGCATGACGATGTTGGTGCCGTTCGCCTCTGTGCCGGTGGCGAGTGCGATCTCGGCGTTCCAGTGCTTCGTCGCCCTGATGCGCGACCGGGATGCGCTGGTCGCGGGCGGTCTGGTGACGGAGGCGGGCCGATGATCACCGTCGCCATCGTCTTCTTCGGTTTGATGTTCATCGGCCTGCCGGTCGGTTTCACTCTTGGTATCGCGGGCGTGGTCGGGCTGGTGCAGCTGGGCGGCGACGCCTTCCTCACCATGGCGCCGAAGCGCTTCTTCGAGGGTCTCGACCTGTTCACCTTCATGGCGATGCCATTCTTCATCCTCGCCGGCGAGATCATGAACAAGTCGGGGATCACCCAGCGCCTCGTCGACTTCGCCAACGCCCTGGTCGGCTACCTGCGCGGCGGCTTGGCCCACTCCAACATGGTCGCCTCGGTGCTGTTCGCCGGGATGACCGGCGCGGCGGTTTCCGACGCCGCCGCCTTCGGCAACACCCTGGTTCCGGCGATGGTGAGGCAGGGGTACTCCCGCCCGTTCGCCTGCGCGGTCACCGCCGCCGGGTCGATCATCGGGCCGACGATCCCGCCCTCCAACCTGATGGTGATCTACGGCTCGCTGATGGGAGTCTCGATCGCCGGGCTGTTCGCCGCCGGAATCCTGCCCGGCCTCCTGATCGCGCTGTGCTGCATGGCGGTGATCGCGGCGCTCGGGCGGCGTCTCGGCCTGCCGAAGGGTACGGGCGGGCCGAGCCTGCGGCTGATCTTCGCCACCTTCCGCTCCTCCTTCCTCGCGATCGTGATGCCGGTGATCATCTTGGGCGGCATCCTGGGCGGCGTGGTCACCCCCACCGAGGCGGCGGCGATCGCGGTGCTCTATGCGCTGGTCGTCGGCGCGGGTCTCTATCGCTCGATCGGCTGGGGCGACCTTTATGAAATGCTCGAGCGCACCGCGCGGATCACCGGCGTGGTGTTCCTGATCATCGCCTCGGCCTCGATCCTCGGCTGGTGGATGACCTTCAACCAGATTCCCCAGCTGGTCGCCGCCGGGTTCCTGTCGATCTCCCACGATCCCAACGCGGTGATCGGGATGATCCTGGTGCTGCTGCTGCTGATCGGCATGTTCATGGACATCAACGCCGCGCTGATCATCCTCGCGCCGGTGCTGGTGCCGCTCACCAACGCGATCGGGATGAACCCGGTGCACGCGGGGATCATGATCGTCCTCGCCCTCAACATCTCGCTGATGACGCCGCCGGTGGGCGCCTGCCTGTTCGTGCTCGCCTCGATCACCGGCGAGCGCATCGAGGCGATCTCGCGCGCGCTCTGGCCGTTCATTCTCGTCGAGGTTCTGGTGCTGCTGGCGATCGCCTTCCTGCCCCAGGTCACGCTCTTCGTTCCGCATCTCATGGGTTTCTAGTTTCACACGCACAGAGGGGACACCTGCCATGAACTGGATCAAGTCGACCGTAACCCTGGCCGCCATCGGCCTCGCCGCCGCCTTCGCCGCGCCCGCGCCCGCGCTCGCCGCGCCCAAGGTGATGAAGCTGCACCACCTCAACAACGACGACCCCTTCGACAACCCCACCGGCGCGATGGCGACGGTGTTCAAGAACCTCGTCGAAAGCGGCACCAACGGCTCGGTGGTGGTGCAGACCTTCCCCAACGGCCAGCTCGGCAAGGATGCGGAGGTCCTGGCGCAGGAGAAGGCGGGCGTGGTGCAGTCGGGCATCCACTCGGTCGGCGGCTTCGCTTCCGCCTATCCGATGATCGGCGTCCTCGACGTGCCGTTCGCGTTCCCCGACATCGCCACCACCTACGCGGTGTTCGATGGCCCGTTCGGGCAGAAGCTCTCCGCCGACATCGAGAAGAAGACCGGCATGAAGGTCCTGGGCTTCGGGGATTCGGGCGGGTTCTTCGCCTTCACCAACTCCAAACACCAGATCAAGACGCCGAAAGACATGGAAGGCCTGAAGATCCGCACCATGGGCCTCGACACCCACAAGACCCTGGTGTCCTCGATGGGCGGCCAGCCCGCCGCGATCGCCTGGGCCGAGGTCTACACCGCGCTCCAGACCGGCGTTGCCGACGGCGAAATGAACCCGGTGCCGATCATTTCCTTCGCCAAGTTCAACGAAGTGCAGAAGTATCTCACCCTCACCGGGCACCTGTTCGCGCCCTACGTCTGGGTGGTCAACGGCAAGTTCTGGGACAGCCTGAGCGACCAGGAAAAGACCGTGGTGGCGAACGCGGCGAAGTCGGCGATCGTCGCCGGTCGCGGCATCAGCCGGATCATCGAGGCCTCGGACAAGGGCCTGCCCGCGCTCGCCAAGACCATGGACGTCTACACCCCGACCCCGGCGGAAAAGGCGGAGTTCCGCAAGGCTGCCCAGCCGGCGGTGGAAAAGGTGATCGTCGAGAAGTACGGCGCCGAAGGCGAAGAGATGATGAAGGCGTTCCTCGCCGCCATCGACACCGCCTCGAAGTAGGCCACGACCGGCGGGCCGCGCGTGCGGCCCGCC
>LUYR01000077.1 GCA_001603335.1 Rhodospirillales bacterium Alpha_05
ACCATGAAACGCGCGATCATTTCCCTGGCCGTCTTCATCCTCCTGTGGTGGGGGCTCGTGCGCGTGTTCGAGGTTCCCGCCTATCTCGTGCCCTCGCCCGCCGACCTTGGCGCGAAGGCATGGTTCCTGACCACCCAGGCCGGCCTTTTCAGCCATGTGCCGGTGACGGTTTTCGAAATCCTGGCGGGCTTTGTGATTGGCACGGTGGTGGGCGTTCTGACGGCGGTGCTCTTCGCGCGGGCCCCTCTGGTGGAGCTGGTTCTCAACCCGCTCATCATCTTCGTGCAGACCGCGCCCAAGATCGCCATTGCGCCGCTGCTGCTCCTGTGGCTCGGTCTCGGCGCAACTCCGAAGATCGTGCTGGTGGCAATCGTCACCTTCTTCCCCGTCCTCTCCAACATGCTGAGCGCGCTGCGCTCCATCGACCCGAACCTTCTGTCGCTCGCCCGCATCCTGCGCATGAACCCCCTGCAGCGCTTGTGGCGCATCGAGCTGCCGCAGTCCCTGCCGCTGCTTTTTGCCGGCATGAAGGTGGGCGTGACGCTTGCCGTCACCGCGGCCGTGATCGGCGAACTGATGGGCGCGCGCGCCGGCCTCGGCTATCTCCTGAGCCTCGGACAGGAAACGGCCGATGTCGGGCTCGTCCTCGTCGCCGTCATCCTGCTCTCGCTGGTGGGATATGTGCTCTATCTGCTTCTGGGCATTGCCGAACGGCGCATGCTCAGCTGGCATGAGAGCCGCGAGGCGCTCGACGCCCTCGCGGTCGAATAAGAGCGGATCTTTTCAGCCGGCTTTGGCTGTATCGTCCTTGCCCGCCGCCAGCGGGTGGAAATGGGCGATCCTGTCCAGGAGAAGCTGCCCGTAGTCATCGCGCGACATCGCCCGATCGCTGACCCGCAGCAGGCCCCGCGACACCGGCACCAGAAGATCGCCGTCGTGATCGCCTCGAAGCGCCCTCACGGTCGCGACATCACCACCCTGCGCGCCCATGCCGGGTGCGAGAATGATCGCGTTCGGCAGAAGCTCCCGCAACCGCCGCGCCTCGCTCGCAGCAGTAGCACCGATCACCGCGCCGATGGGGCTCAGGCCCTGCGCATCGACCGTTGTTTCGGCAATAGAGCGAATGAGATCGGCCACCCGATCGGAGATCGCGCGGTTGCCCGAAATGCGATCCTGCAGCCATGCAGCCCCCGGATTGGAGGTGCGGCACAGGATCAGAATGCCCTTGCCATGTTGCCGTACGGCATCCACGAAGGGTTCCAGCGTGTCCGGCCCCATGAGCGGGTTGACGGTTATACAATCGGCCTCGAAGTCGCCGCTGCCGCCCGCCGACTTCGGCACGAGATAGGCCCGCGCATATGCAGCAGACGTGGCGTCGATATCGCCGCGCTTGGCGTCGAGCACCACGCCGATGCCAGCATCGCGGGCGCGCTTCATGCCGCGCGAGAGCGCCTCCATTCCGGCGAGGCCGCAGGCCTCGAAATAGGCCGCCTGAAACTTCATGAAGCCAACGGAACCGATGATCGTTGACAGGACGAAATCGGTGTATCGGAGAATCCAGTCGGGCCCATCGTCGAAGATCGCAGGCAAATCCGGCAGATGCGGATCGATGCCGGCGGTCAGCGGCCCGAATTGCGCGTCATTGGCCCTGACGCGCTCCGTCCAGGAAAGATGTTCCATGCCGTCGTCCTCCGTCTGGCCGGCAGCACACTGCCGCCGGCATTGCGAGGACCGTGTCAGCTCTTGGCGAACTGGGCTGCCAGCTTGGCTGCAACGGCATTGAGAGCGTCGAGCTTTTCCTGTGGCGAGCCGCCCTTATGGGCACGGTCCAGCGTATTCACCATGTCACTGAAGACTTCCAGCTCTTCACCCGCCGCCTTGAGGGACAGGGGCTGGTCGTCATAGGCTTCGACGAAGCGCTGCGCTGCGTAGGCAATCAGCAAAAGCGCCGCAGCGTTTTGCGGCTCGCTGGCAATGCGCGCACGGGCAGCGCGGGCACAGCCATCATAGGCGCGCACGCTTCCACCCTGTTCGTTGAGATCCTTCAGAAAAGTATCAAACATGTTCATGTCCTTTGGTACTTGCTGCGGCAGCCCGGACGCATCGCCATGCGCCCGATGACCGGCCCTGACGGGAAGCCTCCATCCCCCGCACCGTGCCCCTTAAGGCCCGGCCCGGTAAAGCTTGCCGGTTTGTTCCGTATAGTCGATTTTGCCTCGTCTGTGTGACGATGAATGCAGCCGACCCTTCGGAAAAAGACGGGAAGCTTATTTGCAGGCATTTCGCAAGGCCTGAATGTCGCGCGCTCATGGCCTCTCTGCCAGAAATGCGAAAAGAATGTCCACGCCGGCCAGAAAATCGTCGATTTCCATCGCCTCCTGCGGGTTGTGCGAGCCATTGCGGTTGCGCACGAAGACCATGGCCGAAGGCACGCCGGCCCCGGCGAAGACCGCCGCGTCGTGCCCGCCGCCGCTCGGCATGATGAATGGCTCCAGGCCGGTGCGCACCATCGCCTTCTCCAGCCCGGCAACCAGATCCCTGTCGCACAGCGCGGGCTCCACCCGCAGTTCTTCGCCCGTCTCGAAGCGCACCTTGCGGTCGCGCTCGATCTCGCGCATCTCGCTTTCCAGAAGTTCGCGCATGTCGTCCAGCGTGGAAGCCTTCTGGCTGCGGATATCGAGACTGAAGGAGACGCTGTCGGGAATGCGCGACATGGCATGCTTTTCAGGGTCGGTCGCCACGACACCACTGGTCAGGACCAGATCGTCGCCCTTGTTCAAAATGGTGGTCCAGCTTTCGTCGAGCCGCACCAGAAGGTCCGCCATGGCCAGCACAGGATCGCGGCGGTAGGCCTTGGGCACGGCCCCCGAATGGCCAGCTTCGCCAAAGCAGGTGATCGAGCGGTAGCGGATATTGCCGCGAATGCCCGAAACCACCGCCGCCGGAATATCCTTGCCGACCAGAAGCGGTCCCTGCTCGATATGCAGTTCGAGATAGGCTTCGATACGGTCGAGATCGATCAGGGGTTTGCCGGCACGAATGTCGTCAACCGGCAAGCCGATCTTTTCCATATGCGCTTCGAGCGTGCGCGCGTCGCCCTTGTGCCGGGCATCCATCTCGCGCCCTGCGAGCGTGCCTGTCAGCGCCTTGGAGCCGATATAGCACGGGCCGAACCAGGCGCTTTCCTCCCCGCGCATCGCGAGCACATGGACGGGCCGCGCAAAACGCTGCCCCGTGCGATGAGCCCGCACGAGGCAGACG
>LUYR01000078.1 GCA_001603335.1 Rhodospirillales bacterium Alpha_05
CGATCAGGCGTTCGTCGAGGAACAGGAGTTCGAGCGGTTCGTCGATGGCCTCGGGCCCCGGCTCGAGGGTCACGACGCACGCCTGCACCACCTTCGCCGTCAGGCGACCGCGCGCCTCGACACGGCGGTCGCGGTCGTGCTTGGTCATGGTGAGCTCGGCGCGCACGCTCTCGCAGGCAAGGATCCCCATCCGCGCGGCGAGCGCGGCGCACTCCTCGGGCGTCGCGGTCAGGGTCACCGTCAACCCGTCCATCGGGATCTTCCGCACCGCGTAGATGCGCGAAAATTCTTCCTGTACCGTCATTGCTCCAACCGTATCTCTTCGTCTTCCAGGTCGGGGAACCCGAGGTCCCCGGCGAGCACCGCTGCGTCGCTCCGGCGCGCCAGCGCGGCATCCGCGCGCTCCATATAGCGTCGCAGGCGCAAGACCACTAGCGCCTTGTCGGCTTCGCCACAAGCGTTATCGGCCTCGCCGCGGTAAACGTTGCGCGCGAGCGCGTCTTCGAGCGCCGCGCCGTCGCCGGCGCCGAGGGCCGCGTCGTAGGCCTGCACCCGGCCGAGGAACGCCTTGGCCATCTTCTTGACTTCCTTGCCGATCCGCACGTCGCTGACGCCGATCTGGCGCAGCGCCGCGTCGAGGTCCTGGAACATCGTGTCGAACAGCGCCTGGCTGAGTTGGGCCGACTCTTCCGAGCCGATCGCCTTTAGCCGCCGCATCGCCAGAAACGCGTGGATGCAGAGCACGTCGAAGCGTCCGTCGAGGGAATCGGGCACGCGGCAATCGCGGAAGAAGCCTTCGCGCCGCGTCGCCTTCAGGATCTCGCCGTAGACCAGCATCGCGTGCTCGGGCGCAACCTGCGCAGATCTGCGAAATATCCCCATTGCCGCCCTCCTCGCGATGGAAGCGCAAAGCGGTCTTCCGTCATCGCGCCACCTGTTCTATATAGGGGCGTCAGACGCCGATGGAGACGACGTAGCATGAACAGGGACTTCCTGAAATCCCGATTTTTGGCCGCTGCCGCGATTGTCGCTCTCGGCACCGCGCTCTCGGCCTGCGGCCCGCGCGTCTATGCCGGAGGCAACAAGCCCCTGCCGACCGATATCGCGAAGATCAAACCCGGCGAACAGACCCGCTCGCAGGTCCAACAGGTGCTCGGCTCGCCCTCGTCGCGTTCGCTCTACGGCGAAGAGGTGTGGTTCTACATCAGCGAGACCCAGGAAGTCGTGGCGTTCTTCGCTCCCGAAGAAACCGAGCGCAACGTGGTCGCGATCGCGTTCGACGACCAGGGCGTGGTGAAGTCGGTGCGTCAACTCGGCCTCGGCGATGGCGAGGCGGTCGCCTTCTCGGAAAAGGCGACGCCGACGGCCGGGCACAACATGTCGGTGATCGAGCAGATGGTCGGCAACATCGGCCGCTTCAACGCCGGCGAGAACAAGAAGGGCGGCGGCATGCAGTGACCCGGCTCCCGCCGGTTCCGCTCCCCTCCCCCGCAACGAAAACGCCCCCGGAAAATTCCGGGGGCGTTTTCGTTGGTGGTTGGAGCCTTCGGATCAGGCGATCATCGCGAGCAACAGCAGCGCAACGATGTTGATGATCTTGATCATCGGGTTGATCGCCGGACCGGCGGTGTCCTTGTAGGGGTCGCCGACGGTGTCGCCGGTGACCGCCGCCTTATGCGCTTCCGAGCCCTTGCCACCGAAGTGACCGTCTTCGATGTACTTCTTGGCGTTGTCCCAGGCGCCGCCGCCCGAGGTCATCGAGAGCGCGACGAACAGGCCGGTGACGATGGTGCCGAGCAGCATCGCGCCGAGGGCGGTGAGCGCGGAGGAGAGGCCCGCAACCATCCACATCACATAGAACAGCACGATCGGCGCGGCGATCGGCAGCAGCGACGGGATCAGCATCTCCTTGATCGCGGCCTTGGTCAGCATGTCCACGGCACGGCTGTAGTCCGGCTTCGCGGTACCTTCCATGATGCCCGGGATTTCCTTGAACTGGCGGCGGACTTCCTTCACCACCGAACCGGCGGCGCGGCCGACGGCCATCATGCCCATGGAACCGAACAGGTACGGCAGCAGGCCGCCGAGGAACAGGCCGACGACGACGAAGGGATCCTGGAGCTCGAACTTCACGTCGAGAGCCGGGAAGTAGTGCTTCAGGTCGGCGCCGTACGCGGAGAACAGCACCAGCGCGGCGAGACCGGCGGAGCCGATCGCGTAGCCCTTGGTCACCGCCTTGGTGGTGTTCCCGACCGCGTCGAGCGCGTCGGTGACGACCCGGACGTCGTCCGGCAGACCGGCCATTTCGGCGATGCCGCCGGCGTTATCGGTCACCGGACCGTAGGCGTCGAGCGCGACCACCATGCCGGTGAGCGCCAGCATCGTGGTGGCGGCAACGGCGATGCCGTAGATGCCCGCGATCAGGAAGGTGGCGATGATGCCGGCCGAGATCACGATCACCGGCAGCGCCGGGGCTTCCATCGAGACCGCGAGGCCCTGGATGACGTTGGTGCCGTGGCCGGTTTCCGAGGCCTTGGCAACCGAGGTCACCGGACGGTGGCCGGTGCCGGTGTAGTACTCGGAAATCCAGACGATCAGGCCGGTGACGATCAGGCCGATGAGCGCGCAGAGGATCAGCGAGCCCGAGGTCAGAACCGCGCCGGATTTCAGCACCAGCTGGGTGCCGAAGCCGCCGAACAGGGCGACGATCGCGAGGATGATCAGCACCGCCGAGATCCCGGCGGAGGCGAGGAAGCCCTTGTAGAGCGCGTTCATGATGTTGTTGGACGCGCCGAGCTTGACGAAGAAGGTGCCGGCGACCGAGGCCGCGACGCAGACGCCGCAGATCAGGAGCGGCAACGCCATCATCTTGGTCTGGAACTCCGGCGCGAAGAAGATCGACGCCAGGAGCATGGTGGCGACCACGGTGACCGCGTAGGTCTCGAACAGGTCGGCGGCCATGCCGGCGCAGTCGCCGACGTTGTCGCCCACGTTGTCGGCGATCACCGCCGGGTTGCGCGGATCGTCTTCCGGGATGCCCGCTTCGACCTTGCCCACCAAGTCGGCACCGACGTCGGCGCCCTTGGTGAAGATGCCACCGCCGAGACGCGCGAAGATCGAGATCAGCGACGCACCGAAGGACAGCGCGACCAACGCCTCCATGATGTGACGGAGCTGCTCGGCATCGCTGGCGTCGAACACGCCGCGGAGGATCAGGTAGTAGACGGTCACGCCGAGGAGGCCGAGGCCGACCACCAGCATGCCGGTGACCGCGCCCGACTTGAACGCGACGTCGAGCGCGGGGGCGAGGCCGCCGGTGCGCGCCGCGTCGGCGGTGCGGACGTTGGCGCGCACCGAGACGTTCATCCCGATGTAGCCCGCGATACCCGA
>LUYR01000079.1 GCA_001603335.1 Rhodospirillales bacterium Alpha_05
CTTTGAGGTTTTATAGCCGCTGCGCGGCGTTTTTTTTCGCGCGAAGCGCAATCAAATCCATTGAAGCACGGACCTCCGTATCGGGAGGTCAGGAGGGGCCGCGCCCCTCCTGGCAGGGCGCGGGGCGGCAGCCCCGCACACCCGGCCTCAGGGCAAAGCCGCCAAAAACGCCACCACCACCTTGGCCGAATTCGTCGAGGCGAGGGTGAAGAAGGTACCGAGTTCGTTTTCGCCGTCGCCGCCGCCTGCGAGGTCGGAGAGGCTGCGGAAGGCGATGAAGGGGACGCCGTTGGTATAGGCGACATGGGCGGTGGCGGCGCTTTCCATGTCGAGGACTTGGGCGTTGAAGGTTTGGAAGGTGTAGGCGCGGAACTTGGCGTTGTCGACGAACGCCTGGCCGGAGACGCCGTTGCCGCCGACGACGATTTTCGGCGTGTGGGAGAGGCACTTGCCGTTGGCGGCGCAGGTTTCGAGACTGACGGACTGGGCCACCCCTTTGGCGACGCTGAGCATCTGGGCGTCTACCGGGAACCAGAAGCGGTGTTCGGGGGTGGTGACGCCGTCGCGCACCACCTCGGTGGCGCGGGGGAAGATCATGCCGAAGTTGGGGTAGCGGTTCTTGACCGCGTTGGACTTGGGCGGGGCGTAGGTGCCGTCGGTCTCGCGGGCGAAGACGGATTCCAGGTATTCGGCCCATTGGTCCGCAACCACCACGTCGCCGACCTTGAGCGCCGGGTCGACGCCGCCCGCGATGCCGGAGAAGACGATGGCGGAGACATTGAAGCGGTCGATCGCCTTTTGCGTGGTCATCGCCGCGTTGACCATGCTGACGCCGCTCAAGGTGAGCACGACCGGCTTGCCCGCCAGGGTTCCGGTGACGAAGCGGTTGCCGTTGATGAGGTATTCGGTCTGGTCGGAGGTTGCGGCGAGGAGGGTTTGCCACTCGGGCGCGTAGGCCGACATCACCACGGTGCGCGGCGTGTCGTCGAGGGTCTGTTGCGCGGCCTGGAGCGGACCCGCAGCAAGCGTCGCCAGCGCGGCTGCCGCCGCGATCGTCGAAATCCGTTTCATCGTTCCCCCAAGCCGCCGGATTGCCTTCGCGCAATCCTTCGCGGCTTGGGGGAGGAAGTCAATCCTGCGGCAATTCAGCCGCTTACTTCACCGCGTCGCCGGCCTTGTGGAGGTTCTGGCTGGTGTCGGTCTTAGCCCCGTCCCAGGTATCGCCACAGGCGGCGAGGCTTCCGGCGAAGCCGAGGAGGAACAGGGCGGCAATCATACGCTTCAGCATGGTTCGATCCTTTCGTGTGGTTTAGGTGCGGGCAGCCACGAGGGCCTGGCGGGCGCGTTCGCGCGGCGAGGCATCGGGGCTGATGGGAATGTCCTTGAAGTCGCCGCGGAGAATCTTGAGCGCGACGCGCTCGTCGGCGATCTCCGTCGCGGTGCGGAAGCCGAGGCGGCGCAACGCCGGGAGCGGCGGGCACCAGCCTTGGATCGCATGTTGGAACAGGAAACCGGTGATCAGCGCGGGGATCGCATAGAAGCGCCGGTCGACCCGCGCGCCGAGCACGGTTCCGGCGAAGGCGAGGGTTGCGGCGTTGGTTTCGAGTACCCGCTCGATGTCCCATTCCGCGTCGAGGGCGCGCAGTCGCGCCGGAATCAGGTCGGGGTTTTCGGCGTAGTAGGTGACGCGATCCTCGGCTTTCGCGCGCAACGACTGGTTCACCGTATCGGCGGTATTCTGGGCTACCCGCTTGGTCGTCGCCGGAAACATCGCGTCCTCCTTGGCTGCGTCGGCATTCCAAGGACTGAACCCGCGAGGCGCGCCATGAGTTCCAATGGCGGCTTTTTCGCGCACCGTGCCCGGGTGGATTTCGGCCGCAACACACCCCAGGTTGAACGGGTCTTCCATCGACCGCGACGCTCACCGCCCGGCCTTCAGCAACGGATGCTCCCATGCGACACAAGACACTCGGCAACACCGGATTGTTGGTTTCCGAAATCTGCCTCGGCACGATGACCTTCGGCGGCGGCGGCGACTTCTGGTCGGCGATCGGCTCCCTCGACCAGGCGGCGGCGGATCGCATCGTCGGCCGCGCGCTCGACGCCGGAGTGAACTTCATCGACACCGCCGACGTCTACTCCGGCGGCCTTTCCGAAGAGATCACCGGGCGCGCGATCAAGGCCTCGGGGCGTCCGCGCACCGAGATCGTGCTCGCCACCAAGGTCTTCGGCCAGACCGGCGACGGGCCGAACAGCCGCGGCGCGTCGCGCGGCCACATCATGGATGGGGTGAAGGCGAGCCTGAAGCGGCTCGGCACCGACTATATCGACCTCTACCAAATCCACGGCTTCGATGAGATCACCCCGGTCGAGGAGACGCTGCGCGCCCTCGACGATCTGGTCCGCCAGGGCCACGTGCGCTACGTCGGGGTTTCCAACTGGCCGGCCTGGATGCTGATGAAGGCGCTCGGCCTCGCCGAGGCCAAGGGCCTCGCCCGCCCCGCAACGCTCCAGGCCTACTACACCATCGCCGGGCGCGACCTCGAGCGCGAGATCGCGCCGCTGCTGCTGGCGGAAAAGGTCGGCCTGATGGTGTGGAGCCCTCTCGCGGGCGGCCTGCTCTCGGGCAAGTTCGCGCGCGACGGCTCGGGGCCGGAGGGATCGCGCCGCGTCACCTTCGACTTCCCGATTGTCGACAAGGACCGCGCCTTCGCCTGCATCGACGCGATGCGCGAAATCGCCACGGCGCGCGGCGTGTCGGTGGCGCAGATCGCGCTCGCCTGGGTGCTGCACCAGAGGTTCGTGATGTCGGTGATCGTCGGCGCGAAGACGGTGGAGCAACTCGACGACAACCTCGCCGCCGTCGACCTGCGCCTCACGCCGGAGGAGGTCGCGCGCCTCGACGCGGTCTCCGCCCTGCCGCCCGAATACCCCGGCTGGATGATCGCCCGCCAGGGCGCGGGCCGCGCCAGCGACCTCTCCTGAACCAAAAAGGCCGGGGCTTTACCCCGGCCTTTTTCCGTCGCTTGCGCGGTTCACGCGAAGGTGAACAGCACCTGCTTTTCCTTCACCCCTTCCGTCGCCTTGACGTCGACGGTCTTGATCGTCCCGGCGCGGGGCGATTCGTAGGGGGTTTCCATTTTCATCGCCTCGATCACCGCGAGGGTTGCGCCTTCCGCCACCACGTCGCCCGGCTTCACGTCGATGCGGGCGACGATGCCGGTAATCGGGCTGCGGCAGATCTTGGCCTCGTCCACCACCACCGCGACCGGCGCGGCCTCGATGGCTTCCGGCGCCTTGCCGAGGTACTTCGGCCCCTCGTGGCGGTTCTTGAAGAACTTCGCGGCGATCTGGGGGAACATCGCCCAGGTCAGCACGTCTTCGTCGGAGCCGTTGAATCCTTCGTTCGCCGCCGCCTGGGCGCGGAGCTCGTCCCACTCGGGCGCGAGCAGGTCGGCGGGGCGGACGGTGATCGCGGGCTTCTTCAGCTGGGCTTCGGCGCGGGCGAGGATTTCCGGGTTCTTCACCCCCTGGGTCGCGCCATAGTAGCCGAGCATCAGGTTGGCGAACTCGGTGGTCAGCACCTTGTACCGCTGCCCCATCAGCACGTTGAACACCGCCTGGGTGCCGACGATCTGCGACGACGGCGTTACCAGCGGCGGGAAGCCGCAGTCGGCGCGCACCCGCGGCACTTCCTCAAGCACTTCCGCGAGGCGATGGGTGGCGTGCTGGCCCTTCAACTGGCTTTCGAGGTTGGAGATCATGCCGCCGGGGATCTGGCTGGTGAAGATCTCGGTGTCGACGCCGCCGAACTCGCCGACGAACTCGCGATATCGCGGCCGCACTTCGGCGAAGTGCTTCTTCACCTTCAAGATCCGGCTCATGTCGAGCTTGGTCTCGAAGCCGGTGTCCTCGAGCATCTCGACCACCGCCTCGGTGGGGTTGTGGCCCGACCCGAGGGAGAGCGAGCTGATCGCGGTGTCGACGATGTCGACCCCGGCCTCGATCGCCCGCATCAGCGAGACCATGGTGACGCCGGTGGTGGCGTGGACGTGGAGATGCACCACGGTATCGATGCCGCAGCTCTCCTTGATCCCCTTCACCAGGTCGTAAGCGGCCTTGGGCTTCAGCAGCGCCGCCATGTCTTTGATCGCGATGGAATCCGCGCCCATGTCCTTGAGCTGCTGCGCCATCGCGATGAACGCCTCGGTGGTGTGGACCGGCGAGAGGGTGTAGCAGATCGTGCCCTGGGCGTGCTTGCCGGTGGCCTTCACCGCCTTGATCGCGGTTTCGAGATTGCGGAAGTCGTTCAACGCATCGAACACCCGGAACACGTCGATGCCGTTTTCCGCCGCCTTGTCGACGAAGCGCCGCACCACGCTATCTTCATAGTGGCGATAGCCGAGCAGGTTCTGCCCGCGCAGCAGCATCTGCAGCCGCGTCTTGGGCATCAGCTTGCGGAAAGTTCGCAGTCGCTCCCACGGATCTTCGTTGAGGAAGCGGATACAGGCGTCGTAGGTGGCGCCGCCCCAGCATTCGAGGGACCAATATCCGGCATTGTCGAGATCCTGGCAGGCGGGGACCATGTCCTCGGTGGCCATGCGCGTGGCGAGCAGGCTCTGGTGAGCGTCGCGCAGGATAACGTCGCAGACTTCAATAAGCCGTGTCATATCTTTGGTTTCCCAGTCGATCGGGTGCATATGTTAACGTCGCGCGGAAGGGGCGGATTCCCTCGACCGCTTACCCACAATGCTATCATAGAAATCGGGTAGGGAAGACCGTTTAGAAAGAAAAACCACTCCCGATGTCGCGCGATTGCCATGGTGCATATTGGTTCGAGACAATCCCGCCTTCCGGAGCGGATTCCGCGGCCGTCGCGGCGCCGCGAATACCGATGATAATCTTTGGAGAACGAGATGTTTGCGAGCGATTCCAGAGTTCCGCACACGGCGCTCGTCACCGGCGGTGCGAAGCGCCTCGGCCGCGCCATGGTGGAAGCCCTGGCCGCCGACGGGTGGGCCGTCGCGATTCATTGCCACGACTCCACCGAAGCGGGCAACCAACTTGCCGACTCGATCATCGCCAAAGGCGGCCGGGCGGCTGTTCTCAAATGTGATCTGGCGTGCGAATCTGATGTCAACGCCTTGATCGGGCGCGCGGAAGCCGCACTCGGGCCGGTCGGCTGCCTGGTCAACAACGCCTCGATCTTCGAGATGGACACCGCCGAGACCACAACCAGGGAGAGTTGGGACCGCCACCTCGAACCCAACCTTCGCGCGCCGTTCGTGCTCTCGCAGAGCTTCGCCGCCGCCCTCCCCGCCGATGCGCACGGGGTGATCGTGAATATGCTCGATCAGCGGGTGTGGAATCTCACGCCGTACTTCTCAAGCTACACCGTGGCCAAGGCCGGGCTCTGGACTCTCACCCGCACCCTCGCGCTGGCGCTGGCGCCGAGGATTCGGGTCTGCGCCATCGGCCCCGGCCCGGCGCTGCCTTCGACGCGGCAGTCCCAGGCCGACTTCGACCGCCAGTGCCGCCAGACGCCGTTGCAGCACGGCACCTCCCCCGAAGAAATCGCCCTCGCCCTGCGGTTTATCCTTGCGGCGCGGTCGATGACGGGTCAAATGATAGCTCTGGACGGGGGGCAGCATCTCGGCTGGGCGCAAGAAGCCGCCACCGCGCCGCTCTCCGAATGAATTCCCGTGATCGGGACCCGGCACAAAACTGCGCCGGGAAGATGGAGCTATCGATCCCTTGAACCGCACCGGCAACGTCGTACAGCCCCTGCGCATCGCGGACGCCAAAAAGGCGCTGCGCCATGTGTTCGTGCGCGACCTCGTCCTGTTGGGGCGGGTCGGCATCTACGACGCGGAGAAGTCCGCGCCGCAGCGCGTGCGCGTCAACCTCGACCTCGCGGTGCGGGAAGACATGCGGCCGATGGGTGACGACTACGGCAAGGTGGTCTGCTACGAGCAGATCGTCACCAAGGCGCGCGGCGTGGTCGAGGACGGCCACGTCAACCTCGTCGAGACGCTCGCCGAGCGCCTCGCCGGGATCTGCCTCCAGGACCCGCGGGTGCGCTCCTGCCGGGTGCGGGTGGAAAAACTCGACGTGTTCGCCGACGCGCTGTCGGTCGGCGTCGAGATCGAGCGGGAAAGTCCGTTCGAGGAAATCTGACCCCGCCCAACCTCTCCACGATGACACAACTGTGGCATTTTCGTGAACCTGCAAACCCCGGCGCAAGCCTGGGATTTCAGGCCGGTTCGCGCATGCGGACCCGTGACTCGCGAGTCGCGTCGCCAACTTGTACACATCCTGTGACGGCCGGCACAGAAACCCCGAGTCCCCTCCAGAATTCACGGTCCATTTCGGTTTATTTCATATTGACAAGACCAAAACTATAAAATTCAATGACTTAGCGTTTGTGCCTGATTTTTGGGCAAAGGGGTGCCGACCCACGGAAAGCCTTGGGGCGGGGGTACTCCCCCACAGACTATTCACAAACTTATCCACAGGTTTCGTGGACAAGGTTTGGCGCTTACATATTCCTTGGAAAATCCTGACAATCCGGCGAGTCACGCGAGTGTCACCCGAATGTCACGGATTCGCAGACTCCGTACGGCCCCGGCCCACTTGCGCCGAACCCCGGTTTTAGAGACCTTGTCGGAATGGATATCGCCACCCCATCGCTGAGCCGCGGCACCGAGATCATCCACGGCGTACTGAAGACCCTGCCGGGCGCGCCGGGGGTTTATCGCATGCTCGGCGCGAAGGGCGACGTGCTCTACGTCGGCAAGGCGAAGAACCTCAAGAAGCGCGTCGTCGCCTATACCCGTGGCGACCAGCTGCCGCTGCGCCTACAGCGGATGGTGGCGTTCACCACCACGATGGAAATCGTCACCACCCACACCGAGGCCGAGGCGCTGCTGCTCGAGGCCAACCTGATCAAGAAGTTCAAGCCGCACTACAACATCCTCCTGCGCGACGACAAATCCTTCCCCTACATCCGCGTCGACCGCGGCGGCGACTGGCCCCGCATCACCAAGCATCGCGGCGCGCGCGACGACGGCGCGGAATACTTCGGCCCGTTCGCCTCCGCGCTCGCGGTCAACCAGACCCTCACGATATTGCAAAAGGTGTTCCTGCTGCGCTCGTGCTCCGACGCGATGCTGGCCAGCCGCACACGCCCCTGCCTGCTGCACCA
>LUYR01000080.1 GCA_001603335.1 Rhodospirillales bacterium Alpha_05
AGGCGGCGGCCGTCGTCCGTGGTGAGCGATTCCTGGGTGACGTATTCCTCGCCGCGGCGGAGGCCGGCGTTTTCAAGGAGGCGTTCGAGGATGAGCTCGCCCCAGGCGCCGCGGGTTTGGGACTGGCCCTTGAGGGCCTGGGTGAGGGCGTGGGCTTCGTCGGTGATGCGGGCGTTGAGCTGGCGGAGTTGCTCGATCTGGGCCTTGAGGGCGGTGCGGTCGTCGGTCTCGGTTTTATAAACGGTGTCGATGCGGGTGCGAAACTCGCCGAGCTGCTGGCGGAGCGGCTGGAGGAGCGTGTCGATGGCCTGCTGGCGGGCGGTGAGATCGCCGGCGGATTTCTCCTGGATCTGGGCGAAGGTCTGCTGGGCGAGTTTGAGGAAGTCGTCACGGTTGGCGCGGAGCGCGGAGGCGGAGAGCTCGGCAAACTCGGCTTTGAGGCGCTCGTGGGCGGAGCGCAGCTCGGTGATGCGGGCTTCGGCGCCGGCACGCTCGGCGGCGAGGTCGGCGGCGAGTTTGCCGTTTTCGATCTGGAGTTGCGCGGCGGTGGTGCGGGCGGCGGTGACCTCGGTCATGAGCTGGGCCGACTCGGTCTCGCGTGCGCGGAGGCGTTCGGCGAGGGCGGCGAGCCGGCTTTGAAGGAAGAGCCAGACGAAAACCCCGCCAGACGAAAACCCCGGCGAGGCCGGCGGCGAGGAGGGCGATCAGCGTCTCAGTCACGCGGGGGATGCTGACGAAGGGTCTGATGGGGTGGCAAGCGACGATGCGGGCGGAGCGTTTCGGCTTTATCTGGAGCAGGGCGTTCGCCAGACAAGGCGGCCCAAGCCAACGCCATGGAATTCTTCGTCACCGCTTTTCTGATCGTTTTGCACACGTTGTTTTTCGGAGCCGGGCTGGCTTGGTGGATCATGCCCCGGCCGTGGCAACGGTGGTGGCCGGTGCTGGCGCCGCTGGCGGGCTGGACGCTGCAATCGCTGGCGGTGTGGCTGGGCACGTATGCGGGCGGCCACGGCACAAACTCCTATGCTTGGGCGAGCGAGCTGGTGCCGGCGGCGCTACTGGCGGGGGCGATTTGGCGGGCGCGGGGCAGGTTGGTGGGCGATGTCGTCCGGCTGCGCTGGCTGTGGCTGGCCATGCTGGTGGTGGGCGCGTTGCTGGTGTGGCCGATGGTGCGCGTGACGCGTGACGGCCCGCTGACGACGGTGGCGCTGGGGAGTTGCGATGCCGCCGACTACGCGGCGGGGGCGCGCGTGTTTCAGGAGTTCGCGCACGGAGACCGTGGCGGCATGCTCGGGCAGACCGAGGTAGTCAACGTGGCCTCGGCGGATAACTTCTATGACTTCTGGCTGCGATTAAACCATTTCACGCCGTCGGCCTTGATGGCGCATCACGCGTCGATCCTCGGGCGGCAGCCGCACGAGCTGGTGGGGTTGGTGACGCTCAGCATTTTAATTCTGTCGCTGCCGATGGTGTTTTGGCTGGCACGGGCGGGTTTGCGCTTGAGCGCCGGCTGGGCGCTCGGCGTGGCGCTCGTGTACGGGCTGAGCCCGCTGTCGTGGTACGCGGTGTGGCAGGTGGCGCCGGGACAATTGCTGGCGGCGCAGGGCATCGCCGCGCTCACCTGGGCGGGCGTGGTCTGGTGGCGCGGGCGCGTGGATACGCGCCGGGGGCTGGCCTGGGCGGGCGTGCTGGCGACGGCGTACGGGCTGTTGTTGGGCAGCTACAATTTCATCCTGCTGGTCTGTCTGGCGCCCGCGGTGATGTACGCCGGGGGCGTGACACTGCGGAGCGGCCAGTGGCGTCGGCTGGCGGGCTGGGGCGTGGGGATGCTTGCGCCGTTGGCGTTGGCGGCGGTGATTTTCTGGGAGCGCACGGTGGGGCTGGTGGAGCGATTTCTGTTGTTCGCACAGTACGATTTTGGGTGGCGGATCCCGGCGCTGACGCCCGAGGGCTGGCTGGGTTTTGTGAGCACGGCAGGGCTGGAACCGTTGCACGGTTGGGGCCGTTGGGTGGCGCTCGCGTTGGTCCTCGGCTGGTGGGGCGCGGCGTGCGTGTGGGCGTGGCGGCGGC
>LUYR01000081.1 GCA_001603335.1 Rhodospirillales bacterium Alpha_05
ACCTCGCGCGGACGATGAACGCGACCCCGCTCGCGACGCTGCGGCAGATCCGCGTTCCCGCCGCCCTCCCCGGCCTCGCCTCGGGGCTCAAGGTGGGCGCCGCGGTCGCGCCGATCGGCGCGGTGGTCGGCGAGTGGGTCGGCTCCTCCGCGGGGCTCGGATTCTTGATGCTGCATGCCAATGCACGCTTGCAGGTGCCGTTGATGTTCGCGGCGCTGTTTCTGCTCGCAACCATGGCCGTTATCCTGCACGCTGCTATTGCCGCGTGCTTGCGCCGCGCCCTGCCTTGGGTCCACGATACCCTCGACGCACCGCGCCCATGACCGTTGTAACCGTTCAGGGATTGATCGACCGATGACCGTACTGCTCCCCCGCCGCCACGTCCTTGCCGGATTGTCGATCCTTTCCGCAGGCCTCGCCGCCCGCCCCGCGCTCGCCCAACCGTTGCTCTCGCCGACCAAGCCCGCGACCCCCGAGCCGCTCTCGGTCGCGCTCGACTGGTTCGTCAATCCCGACCATGCGCCGCTGGTGATCGCCAAGCAGATGGGGTTCTTCAAGGACGCCGCGCTCGACGTCAACCTGATCGCCCCCGCCGACCCCAACGCACCGCCGAAGCTGGTGGCGGCGAAGGAAGTCGACATGGCCCTCACCTACCAGCCGCAATTGCACCTGCTGGCGGAAGCCGGACTGCCGATCGTGCGCGTCGGCACGCTGATCGCGACGCCGCTCAACTGCCTGGTGGTGCTGAAGAACGGCCCGATCAAGGCGATCGGCGACCTCAAGGGCAAGAAGATCGGCTACTCGATCTCGGGCTTCGAGGAAGCGCTGCTCGGCACGATGCTGCAGAACCACGGCCTGAGCCTCAAGGACGTCACCCTGATCAACGTCAACTTCTCGCTTTCCCCGGCATTGCTCTCGAAGCAGGTGGACGCGGTGATCGGCGCGTTCCGCAACTTCGAGCTCAACCAGATGGAGATGGAGAAGCACGCGGGCGTCGCCTTCTTCCCCGAGGAGAACGGCGTCCCGGCCTACGACGAGCTGATCTACATCACCCATCAGCAGCGCCTCTCCGACCCGCGCATCCGCCGCTTCTTCGAGGCAATCGAGCGCGCCACCCTGTTCATGGTCAACCACCCGAAGGAAGCCTGGACCGCCTTCGCGGGCTACGAGAAGGGCCTGGATTCCGAGCTCAACCGGCGCGCCTGGCGCGACACCATGCCCCGATTCGCGATCCGACCGCAGGCACTCGACCGCAGCCGCTACGTCCGCTTCGCCGATTACCTGTTCAAGCTCAACCTGATCGGGCGTCAGGTGCCGATCGACCGCTACGTCGTCGCGCTCAACTGACGCACCTCGCCAAGCGCCCCGCCCACAACCGGCGGGGCGCTTTTTTAGAACGCCGCTGTTGCAAGAAAACCCTCCAAAAGATACTTTGAAACTGGGTCTTATCGGTTTCGCATAGGTTGCGTCAGGGCGCGACCGGATGCGTAACCCTTCTGCCGCACCGTGACCACTTGCCGCCTGCGGCGAGACAGATGATTTGACTCCCAAGGCTCCGCCGGATTAGCGTCTCCGCCCCTGGAGACCTTCCGGGCAGGTAGCCCAACGCAGGGAACGTCGCGGTATGAGCATCAGATCCATCCTCGTCCATCTTGCCAATGACGAGGAATACATGACTCGCCTGCGCGTCGCATATAACCTTGCCTGCCGACACAATGCGCTGTTGAGCGTGGTTTTCATCACCAGCCCGGTGCGCACCCTTCAGGTTGCCGACGGCCGCACCGTCGCGGTCGCCTACACCCACGAAGTCCAGGACATCTCGGCGGAAAAGTCGAAGACGGTGGAGCACGAGTTCCGCCAGTGGTGCAAGTTGCACGACGTTCGCTACGAGTGGACGATGGTTGAGGGCGAGCACATCAAGGTGCTGACCCAGCTCTCCCACTACCACGACCTCGCGATC
Organism: Rhodospirillales bacterium Alpha_05; assembly: GCA_001603335.1. Lineage (GTDB taxonomy): Bacteria > Pseudomonadota > Alphaproteobacteria > Rhodospirillales > Rhodospirillaceae > Oleispirillum. The sequence goes on from LUYR01000081.1 coordinate 1,961, forward strand.
GTCAGCCAAAGCGACCCGCGCAACCTCGAGGAAATGCTGTTCGCCGAACTCCCCGACCAGCTCGCGATGGTCGGCAGCTGCCCGGTGATCGTCCTGCCCCACGGCCAGCGCCGCATGGTGCTCGGGCGGCGGATCCTGGTGGCGTGGAAGGAAACCGTGGAATGCTCGCGTGCGGTGCGCGCGTCGATCCCGTTCCTGCAGCAGGCCGAGTCCGTCACCCTGGTGTCGCGCGAAGGCGGAAAGGAAGCCGCCCGCTCCCTCGAACGCATCGCCAACACCCTGCGCCTCCACGACATCGAACCCGGCGTGCGGATGCCCCAACACGGCGCGCGCGCGGCCGAGGGCCGGGTTCTCGAATATGCCCGCGAGACCCGCGCCGACATGATCGTGATGGGTGGATCGGGAAATTCCCGCCTGCGCGAACTGGTGTTGGGCGGCGGCACGCGGCGGATGCTCACCAACGCCAACGTCCCGATCCTGATGTCCCACTGAGCCGAGCTCGACCCAGCAAAAAGCCCCCGTTTCGGGGGCTTTTTGCTGGGTCGAAGCGGACGATCAGGTGAAGAACAGGTAGACCAGGAGAACGTAGAGCGGGCCGAGCAGGCAGGTCGACCAGATCATGTAGCCGAAGAAGCTCGGCATCTTCACGCCCCGCTCTTCCGCGATCGACTTGACCATGAAGTTGGGCGCGTTGCCGACGTAGGTGTTCGCCCCCATGAACACCGCGCCGCACGAGATCGCCATCAGCGTCGCGACTTCGCTCATCAGCACGTGCGCATCGCCGCCCGCGGTATTGAAGAACACCAAGTAGGTCGGCGCGTTGTCGAGGAACGACGAGAGTATGCCCGTGAGGATGAAGTACATCTCGTTGATCGGCTGGCCGTTGTCGTCGGTGACCGCGTGCACCACCGGCGCGAGCGCGCCGTTCTGGGCCGCCTTCAGAATCGCGATCACCGGGATGATGGTCATGAAGATGCCGAAGAACAGCTTGCCGACCTCGATGATCGGGAACCAGTTGAAGGCATTGGCGGTACGGCTCTCGCGGCTGGTGAGCTTCCACGACAGATAGGCGAGCAGCAGCAGCAGTGCGTCGCGGGCGACGTTCTGGATCTCCAAGGGCACGTGATAGATCGAGACCGACCAGCGGTAGTCGTGCGGCCAGAGGCCGCTCATCAGCACCGTGCCGACGACGCCGCCGAGCAGCAGGATGTTGATCTTGCCCTCGACGCCGACCCGGTCCTCGGGGTCCACCATCGGTTTCTTCTGCCCCTCGCGGCGATAGAACACCAGGTCGAGCCCGAAGTAGACCGCCAGCAGAATCCCCGCCATCGTCAGCATCGGCAGCAGCAGGTGCTCGGTGGTCCAGAAGAACGTGACGCCCTTGAGAAAGCCGAGGAACAGCGGCGGATCGCCCAGCGGCGTCAGCGAGCCGCCGATGTTCGCCACCAGGAAGATGAAGAAGACGACGGTGTGGACCTTGTGCTTGCGGCCTTCGTTGGCGCGGATCAGCGGCCGGATCAACAGCATCGCTGCACCGGTGGTGCCCATGATGCTGGCGAGGAAGGTGCCGGACGCAAGCAGCATGGTGTTCAACAGCGGCGACCCGTGCAGCGCACCGGTCAGGCGCACCCCGCCCGCCACGGTGAACAATGAAAACAGCAAAATCACGAAGGGGAGGTATTCGAGAAGGACTACGTGCAGGACTTCGTAGGTGACCGTCGGAAGGCCGAACTCAATGAGCGCGGGTATGAGGAAGCACAGCGCCCAGAACAGCGCGCCCTTGCCGAAATGTTGATGCCAGAAATGCGGCATGAGCAACGGCAGCAGCGCAATCGAGAGCAGCATCGCGCTGAACGGAACCGCCCACAGAAGCCCGAGCGACGCGCCGTCGATATGCGGCACCGCATCCGACGCCGCCTGTGCCGGAGCCGGACCGAAGATGACCGCCCCTCCGACGAGAAAGGCGGCAAGCGATGGCAGGACTTTTCTCATACCGCTGATGTATTGCCCTGATTTTGTGAAGGGGCAGAGCCCTCCGCCACCCACTTGGAGCACGATTGCGAAGCCCCGGCCAAGCGACGGAATAGTATGCACGATCGCCAGTTACGGGGAAAGACGTTTCGGAAAAAACCCCGGCAAACACTGGCTTTGCGGCAAATTTCCGACCGAAGGCGGCGCAGCGTCAGCCGCCGGATTTTTTCCCTCCGGGAGTCCAACGCTTGACGTTCACCGCCTTGCCGGTGGCGCTCACCAGGGTGCGTGGCCGCATCACCTCGTCGACGCTCGCGGGCCCGCCGGACTTGCCCGCGGTTTCCCGCGCACGCGCCACGCAGGCCGCCATTTCGCTCAGCGGAATCTCGGCGCGGAGCCCCTTGGTCCGTGCATCCTGATACGGCGGCTGGGCGGAAACGAGGTTGGAGAGATAGTCGGCGGAATGCGAGCCGAAGCGTCGCCACAAGCTGTCGAGGAACTGCTCCACCCGCTCGGGCGGCGGCACGGACTCGATATAGGGACGGCCCGAGGCGTAGACCCGCCAGACGTCCGGCTCGACCGGACCGCCCTCCTCCGCAACGAAGGTGGCGGGCATCAGCTTTTGGCCGCGGAACGCGACGGCATAATACGACTGGGCGAGATACAGCAGGCGGTGCAGCTTGACCGGCTGGAGATATTCGCCGTCGTTGAGCGCGCGGTCGGTGAACCAGACGACAATGTCGAAGGTCGAGGCAACGGCGGTCGGCGACATCGGGCTCTCCAGGCTACGCAAAAAATTTCATGCGCATGATGCCCGGATTTGCGCCAGCAAACCACCCCCGGAAACGTATCAGCGATGTGGGGTCAGTGGAGGTTGTCGTAGTTTTCGCCGCCGACGTGGCCGAGACCGGCGATCGCGCGGAGGTTGGATTCGTAGCGGCGCACCCCGGCCATCGCCTCGGCGGGCAACAGCACCTGCTGTGCGTTCCAGTCGTGGGTCGCGATGACCTCGTCGAGGAAGCTGATCTCGGCGTAGCTGAAGAAGTCGCGCGGCTTGTCGGCAGCTTCGGGGTTGCGGCGCTGGCGTTCGCCCGGTGGGCGGTAGCCGTCGTCGTAGCGGATCGATTGTTCCTGCGGCCCCATCGAATTGGAGCCGCCCATCCCCGGCACCCGGGGGAACGCCACCGACGCGACGTTTCGGCCAGAACCGGCCGCCCGCGATGTCGCGGCCGGACCGAAGGTGGACGATGTGACGCGTTGCGTCGTGCTCATGGGTTGCCGATCCTGCTAGGACGCATTCGACCTGAAACAGCGCCTGAGGCAATCGCGCCGGAGGGGATTTCCCCAACGACGCGAATTTCTCACGGAACCACTTCTTTTGAATGTGGCGTGCTGGGGGGCGGGTTGTCAATCACCCCCCACCGGATCGCCTAGAGCGTACCGAAAGTCCGGTCGCCCGCATCGCCCAAGCCCGGGACGATGAACGACTTTTCGTTCAGGCACTGGTCGAGCGCGGCGGTGACGATCTTGACCGCCGGGTAATGCTTGTGGATTTCCGCAACCCCTTCGGGCGCGGCGACGAGCACCATCAGCACCAACGATTCGGGCTTCGCGCCGCGATCGACCAGAACCTTAAGAGCATGGGCGGCGGAATGCCCGGTGGCGAGCATCGGATCGACGACGATGATGCCGCGCTGGGCGATGTCCACCGGCAGGCGCACCAGGTATTCGATCGGCAGCACGGTTTCCTCGTCGCGATACATGCCCAGGTGGCCGACGTCGGCCTCCGGCAGCAGCGCGAGCAGGCCGTCGGCGAGGCCGAGTCCGGCGCGCAGGATCGGCACCACCAACGGCGGTCGGCTGAGGCGCGTGCCTTCGGTGCGGACGAGCGGAGTCTCGACCTCCACCGCGTCCACCGGCAGGTGCCGCGTCGCCTCGAGGGCGAGCAGTCCACCGATTTCACGCATCAGGGTGCGGAATACCGGGGTGGGCGTGGCGCGGTCGCGCATTTGCGTGAGTTTGTGGCGGATCAGCGGATGTTCCACTACCATCAAGGTTGGGGTTTCAACCATCTCTCGGTGCCCCTTATTCATTTATCGGAATTTCCCTTACATACGACAACGCCGCCTGACGGCGGCGCCACTGCGACAGGAGCACGATGATGGAATTGGGTTTGAAAGGCAAACGCGCATTGGTGTTGGGCGCATCGCGCGGTCTCGGCCGCGGCATTGCGGCAGCGCTCGCGGCGGAAGGCTGCGACCTCATCCTCGCCGCGCGCAGTGCGGAAAAGCTCGGCCACGACGCAGCGGCGCTGGAAAAATCGCATGGGATCAAGGTCACGGCGATCGGCCTCGACCTCACCGACACCCAATCGGTGATCTCCCTCGTCGACACGGTGAAGACCATGGGCGGCGTCGATATTCTCTTGGGCAACGTCGGCGGACCGCCGCCGACCGGGGCGCTCGGCGTCGATCCGGAGATCTGGACCAAGTTCTTCAACAGCATGGTGCTCAACCTGATTCGCGTGATCGACGGCCTGGTGCCGGGAATGCGCGAGAAGAAATGGGGCCGCGTCATCACCATCACCTCGTCGGGCGTGGTGCAGCCGATCCCGACGCTCGCGATCTCCAACACCCTGCGCGCTTCGCTCGTGGCGTTCTCGAAGACGCTCGCCACCGAAGTCGCGGCCGATGGCGTCACCGTCAACGTCGTGCTGCCCGGCCGCATCGGCACCGAGCGGGTCGGAGAGCTCGACAAGGCCGCGGCGGATCGCGCCGGCATCAGCGTGGCCGAGGCAAGCGCCAAGTCCGCCGCGACGATCCCGATGAGGCGTTACGGCAAGGTCGAGGAGTTCGCCGCGGTCTGCACCTTCCTCGCCGGCGTCCCGGCGGGATACGTTACCGGCTCGACGATCCGGATCGACGGCGGTCTGATCCAGGCGATCTGACCTCGCAGCGTACGGTTGCGCGGCTCCGGCCGCGCGACCGCTTCCCGCGCATGCCAGACCTCGCGGCAATGCAAAAAGTCGGTCGAATCGGCACAATCCGTTGAATTCTCAGAAGTCTCGATCCTTGACTTCGCCCCTCCCCTGGACCATTGTAGCCAACATCCATTCCGACGTGACCCACAGTTGGGTGTTTACCGGTTTTTCATCCCCCAGGGTTAGGGTGGGTGGTGACGGAATGCAGATTTCCGGCGGGGGCCGGACCAAGCGATCGAGGGGACCCAATGCAAGATGCGCAGCAGACCGCCACGGAAACTCCGTCGCGGCTCGAACCCCGGAAGCTCCTGGCCATGGGATTGGCCGTCGGCGTTTCCGCGCTGGCCCTGGCCGCGGTCCTGGGTTCGGGAACGTCGGACGCAGGTGTCGGCCGCAACGACGCCGAATCCCTTGCCGCGCTGACCCCTCCCGCCTTTGACGAGCCCGCCACGATCACGCCGCGCGGTTACCTCTACGGCGGCAACGAGTACCTCCCCGATCCGGGCCGCAAGCGCCCCGCCAAGCCGGAAGCCGAAAGCACCGCGATCGAGCCCAACGGTCCGCGCACCCACGACTTGAGCGTACAGGTGCTGCCCGGCGATACCCTCGGCCAGATTCTCGACCGCAACGACGTCACCCGCCAGGACGCGCAGGACGCGATCGCCACCCTGAAGTCGGTGTTCGATCCGCGCCGCCTCACCCCCGGCCAAACCGTGGTCCTCAACCTCACCGAAGACGATGGCGGGATCACCCTCAACCGTCTCCAGATCGAGGCCGAGCCGGGCCGCCGCAGCATCGCGTCGCGCCAGGATGCCAGCAAGTTCTCCGCCTCCGAGGAACACGACCCGATCTCCACCGAGACCATGGCCTACGCCGGCCGGATCGACAGCAGCCTGTTCGCCGCGGGCGAACGCGCGGGCGTATCGCCGACGGTGCTCGCCCAGCTGATCCAGCTCTACTCCTACGACGTCGACTTCCAGCGCGACATCCAGAAGGGCGACAGCTTCGAAGTTCTGGTCGACCGCAAGACCCTCCCCGATGGAACGCGGGTCGGCGACGGGGACATCGACTACGCCGCCCTCACCCTCTCGGGCAAGACCTACCGCCTCTATCGCTACGAGGACGCCAGCGGCTTCGCCGACTACTACAACGAAAAGGGCGAAAGCGTGCGCAAGGCGCTGCTCAAGACCCCGATCGACGGCGCGCGGATCACCTCGGGCTTCGGCATGCGCAACCACCCGGTGCTCGGCTATTCGAAGATGCACAAGGGCATCGACTTCGCGGCACCGATCGGCACCCCGGTCTACGCCGCGGGCGACGGCGTGATCGAAAAGGCGGGGCCGTGGAGCTCGTATGGCAACTACATGCGGATTCGCCACACCAGCACCTATTCCACCGCGTTCGGCCACCTGAGCGGCTACGCCAAGGGAATCCACCCGGGCGTGCGGGTGCGCCAGGGCCAGGTCGTCGCCTATTCGGGCAACACCGGCCGCACCACCGGCCCGCACCTGCACTACGAAGTCCTGATCTCGGGCGACCAGGTCAACCCGCTCAACATCAAGATGCCGTCCGGGCGCGCCCTCGCGGGCAACGACCTGCGCAAATTCGAGACCCAGCGCAAGGACATGGACCGTACCTACGCGAGCCTCGAAGGCAAGACCACCTCCGCGTCGGCCGAGACCAAGCCCGCGACCCTCCGCTGACCTCAACTCATCCGAATGCACTGAACGGCCCCCTCTTCAGGGGGCCGTTCCTGCTTGGGAAATCAGCGAAAAACGGGTAGACTTGAATTTAAGGCATGTGGCCTCCGTTACCACGAAAATGGGAGGAAACCATGACCAGCACCAAGACCGGCAGCGTCCACATCGACGTCGAAGCCGGAAAGCTGCGGATCAGCGACGTCATCCACGTCCCGGTCAAGACCGCTTGGGCAATGCTCACCAATCGTCAGCACTTCTCCGAGTGGTGGGGCGACTACGTCTCCATCGAGGTCCGCCCCGGCGGCGCCTTCGAGGAGCTCTGGACCACCCCCGACGGGCATCCCAAGCGCGCGTTCGGCACGGTGAAGACGGTCACCGCGCCCTTCGAGCTCGAGCTCAGCTGGCGCGAGGAAGGCTGGACCTTCACCACCCACGTCAGCCTGCACCTGCGCGATCTCGGCACCAGCACCGAGGTCACGATCACCCACGCGGATTGGCCGCGGCCCGCCACCGAGCACACCCGGTTGATCCTGGCGCGTCACTACTACGCCTGGAAGACCTGCCTGCATCGGCTGAAACTCTACGCCGCCCAGCATCATGGGAAAATGGCGGGATAAAACCGCCCGCGCCTATCGCGCCAGCCGCGCGAGGCTGTTGATGAGATCGATGAGATCGAGCACGCGCGGCAGGTAGTGATCGCTCAACAACGGCGAGAGCGGCGCACCGCCGCGCTGGCCGAGGTCGTGCGCCATGCCGTCGACGAGGCGCTCGAGACGCCGCCGGTGCAGGCCAAGCCGACGCTGCACCGGATCGGTGGCGATCCCCGCGAATGCGCCGAACGACGCCATCGCCACCAGCAGCGTTCCGCCGGTGGCGAGGGTGAGGAACGGCGTCGCCGCGGCGGGAAACGCCGCATACCACAAACCGCCGATGCCGCTGCCCAAGGGAAACGCCGAGATCGCGAGGCTGTTGGCGAGACCGGCGGATAGGATCGGCGCGAGGCTCAGCACCCCCGGCGTGAACGCATGGAAAGCCCCCGCGCCGAGGCCGAGCGCGCCGAGTTGCAGCGCGACCTCGGCCATCGCCGCGCGCCCCGCC
>LUYR01000082.1 GCA_001603335.1 Rhodospirillales bacterium Alpha_05
GGAGCTCCACCATGCTGAGCTGGCGGGGTGCGAACTCCCGCGCGCCGGCGAGCTTGGCCAACGCCCCGCGCGCCTGCGGACCTGAGAGTCGCAGCACCGCGACGCCCGCGCGGCCGGGCGCGGTGGCGGGGGCAAAGATCGTCGCGTGGGTGGCGGATGTCACGTCCCGGTTCCCTTGTTTCGCATCGGCATTGTTTCACGTGAAACATCAAGAGCAGAGTCCATGGCCCTCGACAACGGAGGCATAACACACCCATGATGAACCGGCCAACGTCAGAGATTCGGAGCCTGTTATGCACAGCGGCAGCATTGTCGTCCCCTCGCCCCTCGGTCCGCTCACCCTGTTCGCCGTCGATGGCGAAATCGTCGCCCTCGAATGGGGAAAGGGTGCGGACGACTCCACCCCGCCCCCAGTGCTGCAAGAAGCGGCGCGCCAGCTCGAAGCATACTTCGACGGCAAGCGCCGCGACTTCGACTTACCCCTTAACCCCCACGGCACCGTCTTTCAGCAAAAGGTCTGGGACGCGATGCGCCGGATTCCCTGCGGCGAGACCCGCAGCTATGGAGAGATCGCGCGGGAGATCGGCTGCGGCGCGCCCCGCCCGATCGGCGGCGCGTGCGGCAAGAACCCGATCCCGGTGATCATTCCCTGCCACCGCATCCTCGGCTCGGGTAAAAGCTTCGGCGGCTATTCCGGCGAAGGCGGGCTCGACACCAAGCGCTGGCTGCTCCGTCTCGAAGGTGCGCTTCCCTGAATGCAAAAAGGCCCGGGGAAACCCGGGCCTTTTTCTCTCCGAGGCGTTTGCCTCAGCTGTTCATCGAATCGAAGAAGTCGTTGTTGTTCTTCGACATCCTGAGCTTGTCGATGAGGAACTCCATGGCGTCGGTGACGCCCATCGGCATCAGCACGCGGCGCAGCACCCACATCTTCTGCAGCGTGCCGCGCTCCACCAGGAGCTCTTCCTTGCGCGTGCCCGAGCGGGTGATGTCGATCGCCGGGAAGGTGCGCTTGTCGGAGAGCTTGCGGTCGAGGATGATTTCCGAGTTACCCGTGCCCTTGAACTCTTCGAAGATCACTTCGTCCATGCGCGAGCCGGTGTCGATCAGCGCGGTGGCGATGATGGTGAGCGAGCCACCCTCCTCGATATTCCGCGCCGCACCGAAGAAGCGCTTCGGCCGCTGCAGGGCGTTGGCGTCGACGCCGCCGGTGAGCACCTTGCCCGAGCTCGGCACCACGGTGTTGTAGGCGCGCGCGAGGCGGGTGATGGAATCCAGCAGGATCACCACGTCACGTTTGTGCTCGACCAGGCGCTTCGCCTTCTCGATCACCATTTCCGCGACCTGGACGTGGCGCGAGGCGGGTTCGTCGAAGGTGGAACTCACCACCTCGCCCTTCACCGAGCGGGCCATGTCGGTGACTTCCTCGGGGCGTTCGTCGATCAGAAGAACGATGAGGTAGGCTTCCGGGTGGTTGATCGAGATCGCGTGCGCGATGTTCTGCAGCATCACCGTCTTACCGGTGCGCGGCGGTGCGACGATCAGCGCGCGCTGGCCCATGCCGAGCGGCGCGATCAAGTCGATCACGCGGGTGGTGTATTCCTTGGTCTTGGTCGGGTTCTCGACTTCAAGCTTCAGGCGACGCTCGGGGTACAGCGGCGTGAGGTTGTCGAAGTTGATGCGGTGGCGCACCGCGTCGGGTTCGGCGAAGTTGATGCTGTTGACCTTGAGCAGCGCGAAGTAGCGTTCGCCTTCCTTCGGCGCGCGGATCTCGCCTTCCACCGTGTCGCCGGTGCGCAGGCCGAAGCGCCGCACCTGGCTCGGCGAAACGTAGATGTCGTCCGGGCCGGGAAGATAGTTGGCCTCCGGCGACCGCAGGAAGCCGAAGCCGTCCTGGAGGATCTCGAGCACGCCATCGCCGTAGATCGCGGTGTCGTTTTCCGCCAGTTGCTTGAGGATCGCGAACATCATGTCCTGCTTGCGCAGCGTGGACGCGTTTTCGATCTTCAGACCTTCGGCAAATTCCAGCAATTCAGCCGGCGTTTTGCCTTTCAATTCCTGTAGGTGCATAGAGACCCCTGATGGCTTTAGCACTCAGCCGAGAGACGTATGGGAGTGGAAGTATTGGGATCCTCTCGTCCATAAAACGCGAGTTACGCGCAAGGACAAAGGAGAGGGAAGACGCAGGAAATGCTCGGCGGGTCCGACGACCGCACGCCGTAACAACGGAGGGTCGTTTACCCAATCGCCCACGGTAAGTCAAACGTAAACCGTAGGGACCCTAGAACGGCCGGACGATCACCAACGCGACTATACCGATAAATAGGGCGATTGGAAACAGCTTCAAGCGGCGAAAGAATATTGGCTTTCGGATGTTCGCGCCAGAGGCGAACCGCGGGATCTGCCGCGTCAGCACCGCCTGGTCGACGAGCAGCAGGAATACCGCGAAAATCTTCGCGTGCAACCAGCCCTCGGTGAGTTCGCCGTAGTTCAGCACCAGCAGGATGCCGGTGGCGAGCGCCACGCCCGAAGCCGGAATCAGCACCTTGGCGAGCAATCCGCGCTCGCGCGGCAGCCACAACGCGTCGTCGCCGGTTTCCGCATGCAGCGCGAAAACCTCGCTCAAGCCGATCAGGCCGCCGATCCACGCGGTCACCGCGACCACATGCACCGCCCGCGTCCAGACGTAGGCGTCGTAGTTCAAATCCAACATTGCCCAACCTTCAGGATTTTTGTCCGTCCATCGCGCATTTGCCGCCCGGCGCGGTGCATGCCTTGCGGCATCCGTCGCCGCTCACCATCCATTCGCCCGGTCCGCACGTCTGATCAAGCGCGAAATCGACGAGATCGGAAAGTCCGCCGATGAAGCGCGGGTCGCACTGCACCGTCGGCACCCGCAGGTATTCGGGCACGCCCGCCTTTTCGGCGCGATCGCGGTAGTCGATGTCGAGCTCGACCAAGGTTTCCGAATGCTCGGACACGAACGCGATCGGCACCACCAGCAGCGACTTGCCGTCCTTGCCGGCCTCCTCGATCACGTCTTCGGTCGACGGGCCGATCCAGGTCTGCGGCCCGACCTTGCTCTGATAGGCAAGGATCCAGTCCATGTCGGGCCGATGCAGGGTCTCGACCACCGCGTCGACCGAGGCCTCGACGTGGCGCGGATAGGGATCGCCGCGGTCGACCACCGCCTTCGGTAGGCCATGCGCGGAAAAGATCACGCGGAACCGCGACGGATCGTCGACCTTGGCGAGCGCGTCCTCGATTCCCGCCGCCACCGCGCTCACCCAGCCCGGAAGAGTGGGATAGCAGCACACCGCGACATGAGGACAGGCGAGCTTCGCCTTGGCGGCGAAGTCGCGCCAATCCTTCATCGACGAGCCCGACGTGGTGATCGAATACTGCGGATAGAGCGGCAGCACGACCACCTTGTCGGGCGCCCAGGCCTTGACCTCGGCGACCACCTCGGCCGCCATCGGGTGCCAGTAGCGCATACAGACGAAGCTCTTGAACTCAATATCCGGTCGCCGCGCCGTCATTCGCGCGGCGAGCGCCTCGGCCTGGTCGCGGGTCTGTGGAAGCAGCGGCGAGCGCCCGCCGATCAGCCCGTAGTTCTCCATCGCCACCGGCACCCGTTTCCACGCAATGTACGAGCCCAGCAGCGACCGGAACGGCTGCGGCAGGCCGAGGATCACCGGATCGGCGAACAGATTGCGGAGAAACTGGGGGATCGCCTCGGGCGAGTCCGGACCGCCGAGGTTGAAGAGAACGATCGCGACACGCCTCATCGGTTCGTCGAAGCCTCCCTGACCATGTTCACCAACGCCGCGACGTGCTCGGGCGGCGTATCCGGCAGGATGCCGTGGCCGAGGTTGAAGATGAACCGACCACCCGCGAAGCTCTCGAGGATCGCGCTCACCGCGCGCTGCATCGCCGCTCCGCCGATGCGCAGGATCACCGGATCGAGGTTCCCCTGCACCAGCGTGTGCGCCTGAACCTCCTGCCGAGCCCACTGGAGGGGCACGGTACAGTCGAGCGCCACCCCGTCCACCCCGACCCGTGCAGCGAGCCCTGCGTGGCGCGCACCGGCGCCACGGGCAAACAGCAGGATCGGCACCTCGGGATGCCGCGTCTTCAATTTCGCGACGATGCGCCGCGTCGGCTCCTCGACCCACCGGCGGAAGCCCCAGTCGTCGAGCACGCCCGCCCAGGAATCGAAAATCTGCAAAATCTCCGCGCCCGCGCGCACCTGCGCCGAAAGATGCTCGACCACCGCTTCCACCAGAACCTCGACGAGCAGGGCGAAGTCGTCGGGGCGCGCGTAGGCCCAATACTTGCCGAGATGGAATTCCCGCGTGCTCCGCCCCTCGAGCATGTAGGTCGCGAGCGTCCACGGCGCGCCGGAAAAGCCGATCAGCGCGGTCTCGCGCGGCAGCGCGGCGCGCAGGCGGTCGACGGTCTCGTACACCGGCGCGAGGTGCTTGAGCATCCGATCGATCGAAAGCTGGGCAAAATCGACGGTATCCTCGAGGCGCAGCAGCACCGGACCGACGCCTTCCTCGAAGCGCACCGGCTGTCCGAGGCCGTCGGGGATCACCAGAATGTCGGAAAACAGGATCGCGGCGTCGAGGTCGAAGCGCCGCAACGGCTGCAAAGCCACTTCCACCGCCAGCCGCGGGTTGTAGCACAGATCGAGGAAGGACCCGGCCTCGGCGCGGGTCGCCTTGTACTCCGGCAGGTAGCGACCGGCCTGGCGCATCAGCCAGAGCGGCGGCCGCCCGGAATTGGGCGCCGCGAAAGCCGCCAGCATGCGGGTCTCCGACACCGGCGTTTGGATCTGCGTCACGGACATGCTCCTCCCCGTCGTTCCATACAAACCTAACAATGATTCTTTTGATTAAAAGATAGTTGTGGTGATTGGCGGGGGGAAACCCGGGGATACTTTTCCGCCCACGAAAGCATCCCCATTCGCGAGGCGCTGCGGCGAGAGCGATCGCGAACGGTGGAAAAGCCCGCGAACAACTCGCGCAAGCCTTTGATAATCCTGAACCGGCTGGGATGTCCACAGGATGTGAAAAACCGGGACGCGGCACCGGAAAAATTCGGGTTTTCCCCATGACTCCCGAAATCGCGACGACCACGGCTGTGCCGGGAAAACCGTAGGGCCAAGATTCACGGCTCCGGGGAGTGAATCCGGGAAATCCGGATATCCCGGATTTATCCACAATTTGTCCCATGATTGTCCCATGGACTTATCCACGATACGCTGGCGTTGGCGGCGCGGTCGCGCCGCCAACGCCAGTCAGGGGGATCGGCATGCTGAATCAAAGCGGTGCATTTCATATTCACCTGGTCTCGGACTCCACCGGCGAGACCGTCGCGACCGTGGCGCGGGCCTGCCTGGTGCAGTTCTCCGACGTGCGCGCGATTCAGCATCTCTGGTATCTGGTGCGGACGCCGGGGCAGGTCGAGCGGGTGCTCGCCGGGATCGCCAACGATCCCGGGCTGGTGCTGTTCACCGTCGTCGATCCCGACGTGCGCCGCGCCCTTGAAACCGGCTGCTATGCGCTCGGCGTGCCCTGCGTGCCGGTGCTCGACCCGGTGATGTCGGGGCTCGCTAGCCTGCTCGGGCGCGGCATTGCCGGCCGTCCGGGCAGCCAGCACGTCCTCGACGCCGCGTATTACCGCCGCATGGACGCGATCGAGTTCACCATCAGCCACGACGACGGCCAGATGCTCCACGACCTGGACGCCGCCGACGTGATTCTCGTGGGCGTGTCGCGCACCTCGAAGACGCCGACCTGCACTTACATCGCCAATCGCGGCCTCAAGGCGGCGAACGTGCCGATGGTGCATGGCATACCCTTGCCCGAAGAGCTCGACCGCGTCACCCGACCGGTGATCGTCGGCCTCACCCGCGAGCCCAAGAGTCTTTCGGAAATCCGCCTCAATCGCCTCAAAATGATGAACGATTCGACCGAATCCGAATATGCCCAGGTGGAGCTGGTGACCGAGGAAGTCGCCGAAGCGCGGCGGATTTTCGCGCGCCACGGCTGGCCGGTGATCGACGTGACGCGGCGCTCGATCGAGGAAGCCGCGGCGACGATCATCGAGCTCTACCGCAACAAGTTCCCCGACTGCCCGAACGACGAACCCTGACCGTGGCGCGGGCCGCGCCACCGGATTAAACTGAACTCTCACTGCAACTTCGTCCGATCGGAAATCGAGATGACCGATTTCGCCCACGTCCCCACCCACACCGGACATACCGCCGTCGCCGGAGTGATCGGCTGGCCGGTGGCGCACAGCCTGTCGCCGCGCCTGCATGGTTATTGGCTCGCGCACCACGGCATCGATGGCGCGTACCTGCCGCTGCCGGTGATGCCCGATCGCCTGCCCGACGCGATCAAGGGCCTGCGCGCCCTTGGCTTTCGCGGCGCGAACGTGACGATTCCGTTCAAGGAGGCGGTGATCCCGCTGATCGACACCCTGACCCCGGTGGCGCGCCAGATCGGCGCGGTCAATACCCTGGTCGTCGACGCCGACGGCAAGATCACCGGCACCAACACCGACGCATCCGGCTTCCTCGACAATCTCCGCGACGGCGCGCCGCAGTGGGACGCCAGCCGCCCCGCCGCCGTGCTCGGCGCGGGTGGCGCGGCGCGGGCGG
>LUYR01000083.1 GCA_001603335.1 Rhodospirillales bacterium Alpha_05
ACGGAAGCGGCGGACGGCGGCGGCACCACCTTCGGGGTTTCGACCACCTTGGGCGCGGTCTCCGGGATCGGCGGCGGCAGCGGCGTCATGCCGTCGCCGAGGGTATCGCCGCCACGCGGCAGGTCCTTCGGCTGGGTCGGCTGGGGCAGCAGGTGCTCGACCTCTGGCTTCACCGCGTTCTGGTCGACGCGGTTGTAGACCAGCTTGTCCTGGTTCGGCACGTCCATCCCGCCCGGATCCGCCGGGCGCACCTTGACCGGGGCTTTTTCCGCCTTCACCACCGGCACTTCCTGCGGGCCGGAGGCGGGCTGGCCACCCGAGCCGAGAATGTACCACGCCGCACCGGCGGCTGCGGCCAGGCCGATCAGCGCGCCGAACATCAGGCTCTTGCGGGCGGCGCGTGCGGGCAAAAGGTCTTCCTCGAGCGGAGCCTCGCGCCCCACCCGCTCGCGCAGCCCCTCAAGGAGGCTGACATCGAAGCTATTCGGGTCCCGTTTGTCCTGGGAAACCATAGGCTTACATCTCCTCAACCGGCGTGACGCCGAGAACCATCAGGCCGGAGGCAACCACCAAAGCCATGCCGCGCACCAGCGCGACACGCGCGAGAGAAACGTCGGGACGATCCGCCAAAAGGAACCGCAATTCGGAGGCGTCGCGCCCCTTGTTCCACAGGCTGTGGAACGCCGCGGCCACTTCGCCCAGGAAGTAGGCGATGCGGTGCGGCTCATGCGCCTCGGCCGCGCCCTCGACGACGCGCGGCCAGGCGGCGAGTTGTTTGATCAAAGCAATCTCGGCTTCGTCGGTCAAGGCCGAGAGGTCGGCAGCCGCCAGCGCGGGCGCTTCGAGATCGCTTCCGGCCAGGCTCTCGATCGCGTGGCGGAGCACCGAATGGGCGCGGGCGTGGGCGTACTGAACGTAGAAAACCGGATTGTCCTTCGACTGTTCGGTAACTTTCTTCAAGTCGAAGTCGAGGTGCGCGTCGTTCTTGCGGGTGAGCATGATGAAGCGCACCACGTCGCGGCCAACGTCGTCGATCACCTCGCGCAGGGTGACGAAATTGCCCGAGCGCTTCGACATCTTCACCGGCTCGCCGTCGCGCATCAGGTTGACCATCTGGCAGAGCTTGATGTCGAGGGTGGCTTCGCCGCCGGTGATCGCCTTGACCGCCGCGACCATACGCTTGACGTAGCCGCCGTGGTCCGCTCCGAGCACGTCGATCATGCTGGTCGCGCCGCGGCGGTATTTGTCGAAGTGGTAGGCGATGTCGGAGGCGAAGTAGGTCCAGCTGCCGTCCGACTTCTTCAGCGGACGATCCACGTCGTCGCCGAAGTCGGAGGCGCGGAACAGGGTCTGCGGGCGCGGCTCCCAGTCGTCGGGGAGCATGCCCTTCGGCGGCTCGAGCACGCCCTCGTAGATCAGGCCGTTGGCGGTGAGGGTGTCGAACGCGGTCTGCACGCCGCCCGCCTGCACCAGCTCGCGCTCGGAGGAGAACACGTCGTGGCGCACGCCCAGCGCGGCGAGGTCGTCGCGGATCAGCGCGAGCATCGCGTCGACCGCCTTCAGGCGGAAGGTTTCGAGCCACTCGGCCTCGGGCGCGTCGCAGTAGCGATCGCCGAACTCGGCGGTCAGCGCCTGCCCCACCGGGATCAGGTATTCGCCGGGGTACAGGCCCTCGGGGATTTCGCCGACGCTCTCGCCCAGCGCCTCGCGATAGCGGAGGTGCAGCGAACGCGCGAGCACGTCGACCTGCGCACCGGCATCGTTGACGTAGTATTCGCGGGTGACGGCGTAGCCCGCCTTGGCGAGCAGCGACGCGAGCACGTCGCCCACCACCGCGCCGCGCCCGTGGCCGACGTGCATCGGCCCGGTCGGGTTGGCGGAGACGTACTCGACGTTGACCGGCTTGCCGCCGCCCATGGTCGAGGAGCCGTAGTCGGTTCCGGCGCGCAGGATGTCGCGCAGGCGGTCGTGCCAGAAGCTCGGCGCCAGGCGAAGATTGATGAACCCGGGGCCCGCGACTTCCGCCGCTTCGACGTCTCCGAGCGTCATCAGGCGCGCGGCGAGCAGCGTCGCGATGTCGCGCGGCTTCATCCCGGCGGCCTTGGAGAGCACCATCGCGGCGTTGGTGGCGATTTCGCCATGGCTCGCGTCGCGCGGCGGCTCGGTCGCGATCTTCGACAGGTCGAGGCCCTCGGGCAACGCGCCCTCGGCTTGCAGCGCGGCCACCGCATCGGCGATGCGGGCCTTGAATTCGGTAAACAGGTTCATGGATTGACTTTCGGATCGAATAAACGTGCGTGTTCGTCGAGGGCGAAGCGGTCGGTCATCCCCGCGACGTAGTCGCAGACTTCGTGGGCGGTCTCGGGCGCGCCCGGACCGTTGCAGCGGTTGCGCCAGTCGCCGGGCAGCAGCCGCGGTTCGGAGAGCAACAGCGAAAACAGGTCGTCCACCACCCGGCGCGCCTTGGTGGTGGCGCGCATCACCTTGTAGTGGCGGTACATGTTGGGGAACAGAAAGGCCTTGAGCGCGCGGTCGGTGGCCTGCATCTCGGGCGAGAACGACACCAACGGGTGCGCCGCCTTGCGCACGTCGGAAATGTCACGGATCCGGTGCTCGGCGAGGTGGCCGCGGGCGTAGGCGACGACATCGGAGACCATCGCGTTGATCATCCGCCGCACGGTTTCGTGTATCCGTCGCGCCGGGTCGAGGCCGGGATGCTGCGCGTCGACCTCGGCAAGCTTCGGTCCCACCACCGGCAGGTCGCGCACCGCGTCGATCGGGAACAGCCCGGCACGCAGGCCGTCGGCGATGTCGTGGTTGTTGTAGGCGATGTCGTCGGCGACCGCGGCGACCTGGGCCTCCAGGCTCGAATGGTCGGCGAGTTCGAGCGGGAACTTCTTGTCGAACGCGGCGATGTAGGCGGGAAGCGTGCCGGTGAGCGGGCCGTTGTGCTTGACCAGCCCTTCGAGAGTTTCCCAAGTGAGGTTGAGGCCGTCGAACGCGGCGTAATGCCGCTCGAGCTTGGTCACGACCTTCAGCGACTGGGCGTTGTGGTCGAAGCCGCCGAACGGCGCCATGCAGCGCTTCAGTACGTCCTCGCCCGCATGGCCGAACGGCGGATGGCCGAGGTCGTGGGCGAGCGCCAGCGCCTCCGCCAGGTCCTCGTTGAGGTGGAGCTCGCGCGCGATCGAGCGGGCGATCTGCGACACCTCGAGGGAGTGGCTGAGCCGGGTACGGTAGCTGTCGCCCTCGTGGTAGACGAACACCTGGGTCTTGGACGACAGGCGGCGGAAGGCGGCGGCGTGGATGATCCGGTCGCGGTCGCGCTGGAACGGCGAACGGCCGCCGGTCGACGGTTCGTCCACCAGACGTCCGCGGCTGCGGTCCGGAATGCAGGCATACGGGGCCAATGGGGCCTGACAGAAGGTCGGTTCCATGCCGGGGACACTACATCCAGGGCGGTTTCGGCGCAACACGTTGTCATCCCTGCCCGCTCCCTTATACTGCCCTCTCCAACTTCGCCGGAGTGCCCATTCGTGCCGACCATCGCCACCTGGAACGTCAATTCGGTCAAGGCCCGCCTGCCGGGCGTGCTCGACTGGCTGAAGAGCTTCGCCCCCGACGTCCTGCTGCTGCAGGAAATCAAGTGCCAGGATGCGGACTTCCCCGCCTTCGAGTTCCAGGCGATGGGCTACGACGTCGCGGTGCATGGGCAGAAGAGCTACAACGGCGTCGCGATCCTCTCCCGCATCGGCATCAAGGACGTGGTGGTCGGCCTGCCCGAGCACGACGGCCCGCCGCAGTCGCGTTACATCGAGGCGACGGTCGGGGAAACCTGGCGGGTCGCGTCGATCTACCTGCCCAACGGCAACCCGGTTTGCGACGCCGACGGCGCGGATTCGGAAAAGTTCCGCTACAAGCTCGATTGGATGGACTGCCTTAACGCGCACGCCAAGCGCCTGCTCGCCGCCGACCGGCCGACGATTTTGGGCGGCGACTACAACGTCATTCCCGAGCCGATGGACTGCTACGACCCGGCGGTGTGGGCGAAGGACGCGTTGATGCGGATCGAAACCCGAACCCGCTTCCGCGCCCTCCTCAACCAGGGCTGGACCGACACCGTGCGCGCGCTCAACCCCGAGCCCGGGCTCTATTCGTTCTGGGATTATCAGGCGGGCGCGTGGAGCCGCAACCACGGCCTGCGCATCGACTTCCTGCTCGCCTCGGCGGAGGCCGCCGACGCGCTCCAGGCGGCGGGCGTCGACAGCACGCCGCGCGGCAAGGAAAAGGCCTCGGACCACGCCCCCGCGTGGTGCCGCCTCGCCGGGTAAGCCTTAGGCCGGAACGTTGCGGGCGATGCAAGCCATCAGTTCGGCCGAGGTCACCGGCTTTTGCAGCCATTCGGAAATCGCGAGGCCTTCGCGCGCGGCTTCCAGGCTCTCGTCGACGTAGCCGGTGAGCATCACCACCGGCACCGTCACGCCCTTGGAGCGCGCCTGGTGGACGAAATCGAGGCCGTCGCCACCGCTCACCATCCGCCAGTCCGCGAGAATCAGGTCGAAGCTCCGGTCCTGCGCCATGCGCAGGCCGTCGTCGCTATTCTCCGCGACCGCGACCTCCTTGATTCCGATCACCTGAAGGATCGCCTTGAGCACATGGGCGAACGGGCGGCTGTCTTCGATCGCGAGGACGGTCAATTCCGACCACTTCACCTGCGAGACGTCCCTGCCGTCGCTCATCAGGGTGGCGAAGTCCACGCCCTCGGCGGCGGTGACCGCTTCGAGGTTGGCGAGGAGATACGGCTTGATCGCCATGTCGTGGAGCAGGATGTGGTCCATCAGCCAGTCGCTGAGGAAGTCCAGCAGGTCGCCGATGTCGATCCCGCCGGGATCGCGACGATACGCCTCGAACAGCCGCCGCGCCTCGATCGAGAGGCGCGCGTGCTGCTCGCGGTGTTCGTCGATGTCGGGATACCCGGCGGCATCCTGGGCCCGCTCCTCGCGGGCGAAGTGATATCGGGTGTAGTCCACAAGGGCCGAGAGGATCCCCCCGAGATCGGTGAGATCGCCGCTCGCGCGCGAAGCGTCGTGCATCCGGTTCAACAGGCCGACCAGCACCTTGTGATCGGCATCGATAAACGGCACGCCCAGCTCAAAGCGGCTGGACCACTGAACGTAGGCCATGGTGTCCCCCTTGCCAGATCCAACCGGCAGCCTAGGAAACAACAAATTCGCGCAACCTTCAAAACGTTTCTATACGACGGAGCGCCTCGCGGACCTTTTCCTGCTGCACCAGCGCCTCGGCGCGCTTCTCCCGTTGCTCCGCAACGATTTCCTCCGGCGCCGAAGCGACGAACTTTTCATTGCCGAGTTTCTTGTCGAAGCGGTCGACTTCGCTGTCCCAGCGCTTGAGCTCCTTTTCGAGTCGCGCTTTCTCCTGGGCGACGTCGATCACCCCGGCGAGCGGAATCGCGAAGCTCGCGCCACCCTGAGCGATCTGGATCGCGCCCTTGACCGCCTCGCCCGTCGGCACCTTGCCGATGGACTCGACACGCGCGAGGCGCTCGATCACCGGTGCGTAAGCCTCGAGACGACGGCGGGATTCGGCGTCCGCCTCCTGCACCAGAAGCATGGTCTTGGACGCCGGCGGCACGTTGACCTCGGACCGCGCCGAGCGGATCGCGGTGATCAGCGCCACCACCCAGTCGACGTCGGCCGTCGCCGCAGCATCCACCGCGGCGGGCTGCGGCCACGCCTCGACGATCAGTTGGCCGCGCGGCGCGAGCGCGGTCTTCTCCCACAGCTCTTCGGTGATGTAGGGCATGAACGGGTGCAGGAGCTTGAGGATTTCGTCCAGCACCCAAGCGGCGGTGGCGCGGGTCTCGGCCTGCACCGCGGCATCCTCGCCCATCAGCAGCGGCTTGGCGATTTCGAGGTACCAATCGCAGAAGGTGCCCCAGACGAACTGGTAGACCGCACCGGCCGCCTCGTTGAACTTGAACGCCTCGAGCGCGGCGGTGACCTCGGTGGTGGCTTCCGCGACCTTGCCGACGATCCAGCGGTTGACCGCGTGGCCGTTGGCGGCGGGGTCGAAGCCCTCCACCAGGCGGCACTCGTTCATCTCGCAGAAGCGCGCGGCGTTCCAGAGCTTGGTGGCGAAGTTGCGATACCCCTGCACCCGGCTCTCGGCCATCTTGATGTCGCGGCCCTGCGCCGCCATCGCCGCGAGGGTGAAGCGCAGCGCATCCGCGCCGTAGGTGTCGATCAGGCCGAGCGGGTCGATGACGTTGCCCTTCGACTTCGACATCTTCTGGCCCTTTTCGTCGCGGACCAGGGCGTGGATGTAGATCGTCTTGAACGGCACGTCGCCCATGAAGCGCAGGCCCATCATCATCATCCGGGCGACCCAGAAGAAGATGATGTCGAAGCCGGTGACGAGAACGTCGGTCGGGTAATAGCGCGCCAGCTCAGGGGTCTCGTTCGGCCAGCCGAGGGTCGAGAACGGCCAGAGCGCCGAGGAGAACCAGGTGTCGAGCACGTCGGCGTCGCGCACAAGCTCGAAGTCGGCGTTGCCGTAGTGACGCTTCGCGGCGTCATAGGCTTCCGCCTCGGTCATCTCGACGAAGATCGTGCCGTCCGGGCCGTACCACGCCGGAACCTGATGTCCCCACCAGATCT
This sequence comes from Rhodospirillales bacterium Alpha_05, assembly GCA_001603335.1. Taxonomy (GTDB): domain Bacteria; phylum Pseudomonadota; class Alphaproteobacteria; order Rhodospirillales; family Rhodospirillaceae; genus Oleispirillum. The sequence continues at coordinate 6,678 of LUYR01000083.1, forward strand.
GGCGCGAGATGCACCACGGCTGGATGTTGCGCATCCACTCGTAATAGGTCTTGTTCCAGGATTCCGGCACGAACTTGGTGCGACCGTCTTCCACCGCGGCGAGCGCGTCCTTGGCGAGTTCGGCGGCGTCGACGAACCACTGGTCGGTGAGCCAGGGCTCGATCACCACGCCCGAACGGTCGCCGAACGGCTGGGTCATCGGGTTTTCCTCGACCTTTTCGAGCAGGCCGAGGGCTTCGAGATCCGCCAGAACCTTGTCGCGCGCGACGAAGCGATCGAGGCCGCGATAGGCTTCCGGCACCGCGTCGTTGAGCTTGGCGTCGCGGTCGAGGATGTTGATCAGCGCGAGGTCGTGGCGCTTGCCGACCTCGAAGTCGTTGAAGTCGTGCGCCGGGGTGATCTTCACCGCGCCCGAGCCCTTTTCCGGGTCGGCATAGGCGTCGCCGACGATCGGGATCTCGCGGCCGACCAGCGGCAGCAGCACGGTCTTGCCGATCAGGTGCTGGTAACGTTCGTCGTCCGGGTGCACCGCGACGCCCGAGTCACCCAGCATGGTCTCCGGGCGGGTGGTGGCGACGACGAGGAACTCGCCGTTGCCGTCCTTCACCGGGTAACGCAGGTGCCACATCTTGCCCTTGATCTCGCGCTGCTCGACCTCGAGGTCGGAGATCGCGGTGTGGAGCTTGGGGTCCCAGTTGACCAAGCGCTTGTCGCGGTAGATCAGGCCGTCCTTGTGCAGCGAGACGAACGCCTTCCTGACCGCGAGATCGAGGCCCGCATCCATGGTGAAGCGTTCGCGCGGCCAGTCGAGCGACGCGCCGAGGCGGCGCAGCTGGCGGGTGATGGTACCGCCGGATTCCGCCTTCCACTCCCACACCCGCTCGATGAAGCCTTCACGGCCGAGGTCGTGGCGGGTCTTGCCCTCGCCCGCCAACTGCCGCTCCACCACCATCTGCGTCGCGATGCCCGCGTGGTCGGTGCCCGGCTGCCAGAGCGCATCGCGGCCGTTCATGCGGCGGTAGCGGATCAGGATGTCCTGGATCGAGAAGGTGAGCGCGTGGCCCATGTGCAGGCTGCCGGTGACGTTCGGCGGCGGGATCATGATCGTGTAGGGGGTTTCCGCGCTGGACGGGTCGCAGGCGAATACGCCCGAGTTCTCCCACTGCCGGTACAGGCGATCTTCGATCTCGGCGGGGGCGTAGGTCTTGTCCAGCATTTTCGGGAACCTCATCGGATGGGTCGCGCAAGGACGCGCGCAGGCAGGCCATAGTGTGTAGAAAAAGATGACGGCGGGCGCAAGCGCCCGCCGTCGGATGATGCGAAATTCGGGGCCCGGGAGGCTTACTTCATCGGGCCGATGCGATTGACGATGCGCTCGACCTCGCGTTCGACGATCCGCTCGACGATGTTCGGCAGGTTCTCGTCGAGCCAGGCCTTGAGGATCGGGCGCAGGAGTTCGCGCACCAGCTCCTCCAGGGTCACGCCCAACTGGCCGACGCCGAGGTTGCGGCGCGCCAGCACGCTCGCGAGGCTGGCGAAGGCCTGTTCGGACACGTCCTGGGTGGTGCGCTCGAGAAGCTCTTCCGAGCTCATGCTCGGCGCTTCCGGCTCGGCGGCCATCTCGAACATCGGCCGGGCCTCGGGCTCGGGCGGCAGCGGCGGAAAGTCCTCGAACGGATCGGAGATCGAAACCGGCTCGGGCTTGTCGAAAGCCATCGCGTCGGTGAGATCGAGAACGTCGTCGTCTTCCTCGTCCATCTCCTCCTCCGGCTCGTCCTCGAGCATGTCCTCGGGCAGCAGCGCCAGGGGTTCGGGCTCCGGCTCGGGTTCCGGCTCCGGCACGTAGGGCTCGGGCTCGGGAACGAACGGCTCGGGTTCCGGCGCGGGCGGCGGCGGTGGTGGT